>JBLMVP010000146.1:0-10489 GCA_050256755.1 Sphingobacteriales bacterium
AATTCACATGGCGAAACGCTTTCCGCATACCTTCTTCAGCAACAGGATCTGGTTTTACATGCACATCCGTGATATGTGCAGCAACAAATGAAAGCTTGCTTTTTTTTGCTGAAGCATCAGCCATCAAAGGAATGGCAGCAGCAACCGATGCTGCACCAATGTTTTGTAAAAATTTTCGCCTTTGCATACCAATATTTTTTTAAGTCAAATAATTGATCATTTATTTTATATTGATACTGTTCTGTTATTGCTCTTCCAATTTCAGCAAAATCTTCTTTAACAGAAGCATAAGTGATAGCACAGCTTGCATTCACCAATATTCCGCAAACATCCGTCATCACTTTTCAGAAATATCTTTAGCTTCCTTCCTGTGCCCACCACCCAGAACAAGATAAAAATGATTAGGTGTAATGGAAAATATATTTACAAACTTCTCAGCCTGTGTAGTTCCTGCCATAACCATTAAGTTTTCTGTTGATCCCCGCTCAGCAACAGTTGGTAGAATTCTTTTATATAAAAATTCAAGACTCGGATGTTCATAGCCATTCTTACTAATCATTTGTATTAATAAAAAATCAGCGGTGCATTTTCACAAGTTAATCCTAAAACAATTGTCTATTTCCCTTTGCGTTGCAAAAATGGTTTTACGCTACTCTCTCCCATACATGGAAAAACAATTACAGAATCAAACGGTAATATTTCTAAAAACGTTTCCCATGCAAGGAAGAAGTATTACCACAAGTTATCTTTTCTTATTTCCTGATTGTTCGGTGTCCCGGTTCATCTCCGTAAGATCTACTGGTTGTGAAAAATCACCGATCAGCCATTTGCTATAATAATCTGCCAGCAGCCAGAAAAAATATTCTGTCATATCAGCATAACCATGGCGCTGACCCGGAAAAATGAAAAGGTCAAATCTTTTATTGGCTTTTATAAGAGCATTAGCAAGGCGTATAGTATTTGCCGGATGAACGTTATTATCTATATCACCCGTTGTAAGCATCAGGTGACCTTTCAAATTTTTAGCCAGTTCAGGATTCTTTTCAATATTATAAACAAAAGAAGTATCACCTTTTTCACTGATCACTTCTTTTACACCATGATGCTTTTCACTCCACCATCTGTTATAAACGCTGTTATCATGGTTGCCGGAAGAAGAAACCGCTACTTTATAAAATTCAGGATACACCAACATAGCCGCTGTACTCATAAAACCTCCGCCGGAATGTCCATGAATACCTACCCGGTTAATATCGATGTAGGAGAACCGATCTGCCAATTGTTCGATCGCTGCTTTTTTATCAGCCAATCCATAGTCTCTCAAATTACCATAACCATAATTGTGGTACCATTTTGAACGGCTGGGATTTCCACCTCTATTGCCAACTGTAACGATAATTACTCCAATCTGTGCAATTCGATCTGTTCTGGGATTAGGAATACTAAATGATTTATTTACCGATTCTGTTTGAGGGCCGGGATAAACATATTCCGCAACAGGATATTTCTTTGTACTGTCAAAATCATAAGGTTTATAAAGTACTCCGTAGAGATCAGTAATTCCATCATCAGCTTTTACTTTGAATATTTCCGGAAACTTGTAACCTGCCGCAAACAAAGAAGAAAGGTCAGCAGTTTCCAGGTCCATTATCTTTTTCCCTTCTCCATTATACAAAGATGATTTTGGAACGGTATTTACCCGGGAATAATTATCAACAAAAAATAAACTGTTATCATTCATTTTCATTGAATGTTCAAATTCACCGGGGTTTAATAAGCGCAACCCGGTGCCATCAAAATTTACACGGTATAAATGCAGATAGTAAGGATCTTCATTCTCTTCCCTGTCGTTGGCAGAAAAATATAATACCCTTTTCTTTTCATCAATACCAACAATATCTTCGCAATGGAAAGAACCCGAAGTGATCTGGTTTTTCAAAGTTCCTTTCCCATCATATAAATAAAAATGGCCCCATCCATCCCTTTCACTCCACTGGATCAGTTCATCGCCGCCGTTTACCAATCCAAGTTTTCTTGTTTCAACATAGGTATTCATTCTTTCCTCTATCAAAACCTTTACCACGCCGGTATTAATATCAACCTCGCATATATCAATTCGCTTCAGGTCGCGACTGGTACGATTAAAATAGAATTTATCATTTGTTCCAAGCCAAACAACGGGACGCCAGTCATCATCCCTTGTATTTACTTTATTGTTGGCAGCCCATATGCTTAGGTCCTGATCTTTAAATTGCCTGACTGATAATTCTTTTTTTGATTTTGTTTCGTTGTCAAAAAGCAATACATATTCTACCGGAGCATCCTTTTCTCCCGGCATCACGTATTTATAAGTTTCAAGTGTTGGTCTTGGATCTGCAATGCTGTTAATGACCCACAGATCTTTAACTTTTCGCATATCTGAATGGGTTTCCACAAAATGCTTTGAATCCGGCGACCACAAAATAAAGGCAGGCTTTCGTTTATTCTTATTTTTTTCTTTATCAATATTCGTTTCGTTTTGAGTGTTCCCATATTCAAAATATTCAACACCGTCATTAGTTACCTGGTGTTCTGTAATAGTGCTATCCTCTTCATTGATCAATGCCTTTTCATAATTGGCCTTATCCATCCAGTATAAATTAAATTCTTTGGCAAAAACAATTGTTTGCCCGTCAGGTGAGATAGAAGCCCAGGAGAGGTTTCGTTTTGGTTTTTTAAAATTACTTAGCTCAACCAACTGACCTGTAATAAGATTATATTCAAAATAGAAAATTTTTTTTTCTTTTTTTGGAGCAACAGTTTGCTTTTTTGAGCTGGTATCCTTTTTTGCAGTTGCATCTTTTATTTCAATTTCTTCAGTGCCCTTTACTTCAAACTGTATCCAGTTTTCATCCTTAACAAAACGAAGACTATCAACCGGCAGGTGTTGTGCATCAAATGGGTCTTTTACAATTTTCGTTAATTCAGCAGCAAGCTTTGCATTGTCAAACATTAATTTTTTTTCTCCTTTTACAGGATCCACGATATACCATTTATTTCCGTAAGGTGTTTCATACTCATACCAGAAGCGGTCTGTTTTTTTTAACCAGTGCGGATCAACGGTAATACTGAATACCATTTTCTCAAGTCTTTTTGTTGAGAACCTGGAAGCCAGCCGGTAGTTTGCTTTTTCACCAGTTTGCTGGCTGGATGCAATGACTACAAAAAATAAAGCAGCGATAACAGGCAGTAGCCTTCTCATAGTTGTGTTAGTTTTAGAAAATGAAAATAAGGATAAATAAATTCCAGCAGCAAAATTCATGATAAACGGTTCATTTGAATAAGCTGGTCAGGTTGCTGATAAATAGCTGCTCATTTCTTTCTGGTATTGTCCGGCAACGTCCCTTGCCTTGCCTGCAAAATCTTTTTTATCTGAAGCAAATATTATAGCACGGCTTGCGTTCACCAATATTCCGCAATCATCCGTCATCGCCTTTTCAGAAATATCTTTTAAACTTCCTCCCTGCGCCCCCACACCCGGAACCAGATAAAAATGATTAGGTGTGATGGAACGTATATTAATAAACTCTTCAGCTTGTGTAGCTCCCACTACAAACATTAAGTTTTCTGTTGTTCCCCACTCAGCAACCGTTCTTAAGACTTTTTCATATAAAAATTCAGGACGCAGATGTTCATAGCCATTCTCACTAACCATTTGTTTTAATTCAAAATCAGCTGCGCCCTTATTGGAAGTAAGTCCGAGAACGATGGCCCATTTGCCTTTATATTGTAAAAATGGTTTTACGCTATCCTCACCCATATAAGGAGCCACAGTTATTGAATCAAATGGCAATGTTTCTAAAAAAGCTTTAGCATATTGTGAAGAAGTGTTTCCTATGTCACCGCGTTTCGCATCGGCTATTTTAAAATGTTTATCACCGATATAGTTTACCGTTTTCTCCATTGCTTCCCATCCTTTCAAACCAAGCGCTTCATAAAAGGCAGTATTAATTTTATAGCTCACGCATAAATCTCTTGTGGAATCAATAATTTGTTTATTGAATTCGAACATGGGGTCGCTGCTTGATAATAAATGTTTGGGGATTTTAATAATATCTGTATCTAATCCAACACAGAGATAAGATTTTTTTGTAAAAATTTGCTCAACAAGTTGCTGACGGGTCATCATGAATTAATTGCCATGTAAAATTGAACGCAAAGTATTACCAAATTTCCAAACTTCCTCAAATGTATTATACAATGGAACTGGAGCCAGCCGGATAACATTCGGTTCTCTCCAATCAACAAAAATACCATTGCTCATTAACTGGTCATATACTTCTTTACCTTTATTCAACATTAGCATCGATACCTGGCAACCGCGTTCATCTTCCTCCCCCGGTGTTATGAATTCAATCAGTTTCTCTTTTTGTGATACATTAATTTCATCCAGCACAAACCATAAATATGCATTTAATAATTTTCTTTTGGCTTGAATATTTTCCCATCCTGCTTTTTCAATTATATCCAATGCAGAACGATGGGCTGCTAATAAAGTAATAGGTGGTGTACTTAATTGCCAACCTTCAGCACTTGCAATAGGTTGAAACCCCCTCTCCATTTTAAAACGGGTTTCTTTTTTATAACCCCACCAACCGGCAAAGCGATTAATAGTTTCATCCGTATGAAATCGTTCGTGTATATATGCACCACCAATAGTTCCCGGACCGGAATTCAAATATTTATAATTACACCAGCAGGCAAAATCCACACCCCAATCATGCAATTGCAATGGAATGTTGCCCGCAGCATGAGCTAAATCAAAACCAACTTTTACTCCTGCATTATGACCTGCTTCAGTTATTGCTTTCATATCCATTACCTGCCCTGTGTAATAATTTATTCCTCCAAAAAGAATTAAAGCCAGTTCATCTTTGTTTTCTTCTATGGCATGCAAAACATCTTCTGTCCGCAAACAATACTCTCCTTCCCTTGGTTGAATTTCAATAATCGTCTCATCAGGATTTAATCCATGATGTCGAACATGAGATTCAAACATATACTGATCGCTTGGGAAAGCTTTAGCTTCGCATATAATTTTAAAACGTTTTTCAACAGGACGATAAAAACTCACCATCATTAAATGCAGGTTGACGGTGAGATTATTCATCACCACTACTTCAGATGTTTTTGTGCCAAGTATAACAGATAATGTTTTGGTAAGATGATCGTGGTAATGTATCCATGGGTCGCTGCCCGTAAAAAAAGATTCTACGCCATGCTTCGACCAATCGTTTAATATGTTCTGTAAATATTTTGCTGTTTGTTTGGGTTGAAGTCCGAGCGAATTGCCGAGGAAATAAATTTGTTCCTTCCCATTTTCAAAAGGAATGATAAACTCATTACGAAAATTTTTTAACGGATCCTGTACATCTAAGAATTGAGCAAAATCAATTGTATTTTTAAACTTCACTTAAAAAAGTTTAGAAAGTCTTTTCTTCATTTCTTCAGCAATTACTTCACCATCACCTTTCTGTTCTTTTAATTTATCCATGATATGATGATAACTTTTTTCGTCCCTGTTCTGGCTCAGCTTAAATATATCATTCATTTCCATCACTTCTATTTCAAAAGCCAGAATTGCTTTACTGAGGTGATTCACATACTCTTCCGGTAACTGTTCAAAGTTGGCTGCAGAATGCGGGTTGTTTTCAAAATGATTGGTAGTTCTTTTCAGTAACTCAAGTAAATCATCATTACCCAAAAACCGCAGCACTCCTCTTGCATGAACACTAATATAATTCCAGGTACTTACCTGTTGCGGGTCGGAGTACCAGCTTGCACTTATATAAGCATGCGCACCGGTAAAAACAGCCAATACATTTTGATTATGTTCAAAAGCATTGTGATGGTCAGTATTTTTCATAATATGACCTGTAAGAAAAAGTTTCCCTTCCCTCTCATCAATAAATAGCGGTACCTGTGTAGCAACTGGCTTATTATCTTCATCACATCCGCTTAAAAAAGCAAAGGGATTTTCTTTGATGAATTGCATTACTACTTCTTTTTCTTTTTCTTTAAAATATGGCAGGCTGTACATGGAGCGAAGTTAACTATTTGCTGCAGATTACACGGATATACACAAATAAAAAAATGGAGACTGTATTATAATCTCCATTTTCAGGTGAATCATTTTAATTCTATGAATCGCGATTCAGACAATTATTTCTAAAGGCTTTGTTTGCGGAAACTGTGCATTACGCATTGCAATACTTCTTGCTGTTAACCCTGCAAATTCCTGGAACGCTTTTTTGGTGATGGAATCTTCACTCATCATAATCGGAAAACCACTATCGCCACCTTCACGTATACTTTGCACTAATGGTATTTGCCCAAGAAAAGCAATATCATATTCTTCTGCTAAACGTTTGCCGCCTTCTTTTCCAAAGATGTAATATTTATTATTGGGTAATTCAGCAGGAGTAAAATAACTCATGTTCTCAATTAAACCAATGATGGGAACTTTTATTTGCGCCTGTCCAAACATGGCTACTGCTCTTTTTGCATCAGCCAAAGCAACATCCTGTGGAGTAGTTACAATAATTGCACCTGTAACCGGTACTGTTTGTACCAATGTTAAATGAATATCACCTGTACCCGGTGGCATATCAATAATTAAATAATCCAGTTCATCCCAGTAAACTTCTGTTACAAACTGGCGAATGGCGCTGCTTGCCATGGGGCCACGCCATACTACCGCATTCTTATCATCAACCAATAAACCAATACTGATTAATTTTATACCATACTTTTCTAAAGGCATAATCATTCCCTTACCATTCACGTCCATCATCATTGGCCTTTGTCCCCGTACACCAAACATAATGGGCACACTGGGGCCATAAATATCAGCATCCATCAAACCAACTTTTGCACCACCCTGTGCTAATGCAAGAGCCAGATTGGCTGATACGGTTGATTTACCAACTCCACCTTTACCACTTACTACTGCAATTATATTTTTTACTTTAGGTAAAACAGCATCGCCATCTTTCCTGTTGCTGCTTGTGTTGGCAGTAAAGTTTACAGTAACTTCTGCTTCTTTATTCACCAATATTTTTACGGCATTTACACAGGCATTGCGAATCATATCTTTTAATGGACAAGCCGGTGTAGTGAGTATTACGGTAAAAGAAACAGCATTTCCATTTACCATAATATCCTTTACCATATTAAGGGTAACAATGTCTTTCCCGAGGTCTGGTTCCTGCACATTGCTTAACGCTTCCAGTATTTTTTGTTCAGTCATTCCAATGATTTGTTAAAAAAGAAATATCAGGCTGCAAATTTAACCAATCACAGCGGTAATTTGTTTATTCATTCAGTCATTACCATTATTTTTGGGGCGAATGATAAAAATTTTACGATACTTCTTTTTACTGCTTTTCTTTATTCCCAGAACATCCGTAGCTCAGTTTGAAACAATGCAGGATTCTGTTGTACAACTCTATGGTGTGGTAATGACAGCAGACAGCCTGAAAGCTGTTCCGGGAGCCACTATTATGGTAAGGGGACAAAACAGGGGAACTATTACCAACAACCAGGGTGTTTTCTCCATTGTAGTGCTGAAGGGAGATGTAGTGGAATTTACACATGTGAGTTATAAACCCGTTACTGCTGTAATTCCTAAAAACCTGAGAACTAATCAATACAGCTTAATACAATTGCTGGTGGTAGATACGGTTTACCTGCCGGCAACTATTATAAAAGCAAGACCTACGAGAGCACAATTTGAAAGAGATTTTGTAAACACCCCTGTACCTGACGACGATATAGCCATAGCCCGAAGAAATAATGAAGCTGCCACACTCAGGGCACTGGCTTCCGTTTTACCTGCTGATGGAAGAGAGGCCGTGAGCCGCCAATTGAGGCAGCAGGTACAAAAACTTTATTATGCCGGTCAGCAACCACCTATCAATTTGCTAAACCCCGCTGCGTGGAATGAATTTATTAAAGCCTGGAAACGTGGAGATTTTAAAAAGAAATAGAACCCCCCCGCCAGTACAGGTATATAATTATTTTGTACCCGGCTTTTGCACTTCTATTTTTCTTTCTTTGCGTCGCACTCTTTTACATCCTGTAACACTATTCAGCAAATTTTGAGAGATAAAAATTGACTGGGCAATTTTCTAAAAAACCAGAACTATAAACAAAGAATTAAGAACAGGAAACTAATAATTAAGAACTATAAATAAAGAATTTGGAACTATTAACTAAGAATCAGGAACCGTAAACAAAAAATCAAGAACCAATAACTAAGAATTAGGAACTATAAACAAAGAATTAGGATTCAAGAACTAAAAACCAGGAATTAGAAACTAAAAATAAAGTTCAGAAATAAACAACTAAGAAACCCTTTCCAAATATTCCTTCAGTAAATTCAATGTATAAGCAAACCCCTCGTTAGAAGACTCGTAATACCAGTCCCAGTCGCCACCGTGCAAATAACCTGATTGTTCCACCCTTATAATGCTGGATTTTTCGCTGATAGCCTGCACAGTTATTTCCATTTCCATTGGGCCAAGTATATGTTTTTGAGGATGCAGGTAAACAAGATGAGTTATTTTTAAATACCCGTCGGCATGAATAGTTTCAATAACACCCGAAGTAACATATTTCATCCCGCTGGTAGTTACTTCCCATGCCATTACCCACAAACCACCCGGTTTTTGCTGCACCAGTGAGCGGGCCACACCCCACCAGCGACGCAAGTCTTCCGCATCCAAAAATGCCTGTATAATTCTAAGAGGTGAAGCCTTAATTTCTATCTGTGCCTGTACGCTACGCATAGGCGTTTTTGGGGTTTAGAGGTTTGATTTTCAAAAAATCGAAAATGAAATATAGAAAATATTTTGATTGTAAGTTTGTTTTTACAGTTAAAACAGAGACCTACATTTGCCTTAATTAAACACATTATTCAGCATAACCATATAAACTCAGTAAATCATGGTACACACAGTTTCAGTTATAGGCGCCGGCACAATGGGTAATGGCATTGCACATGTATTTGCTCAAAGCGGGTATAAAGTTACACTCATTGATGTAAATGGCTCATTATTGGAAAAAGCCTTACAAACTATTGGTCAAAACTTTGACAGGCAAATAAGCAAAGGTACTGCCACCACAGAACAAAAGTTACTTGCATTAGCTAATATAACCACCACCACAGAAATTGTAAAAGGTGTAGAAAAGGCTGATTTGGTAGTGGAAGCTGCTACTGAAAATACAGAACTGAAATTGAAAATATTTGAGTCTGTATCAGAAATTGTTCCTGCCCATTGCATATTAGCCAGCAATACTTCTTCTATTTCCATTACCAAAATTGCTTCGGTTTCCCGCCGGCCGGAAATGATAATTGGTATGCATTTTATGAACCCCGTACCGGTAATGAAACTGGTAGAAATTATAAATGGTTACGCCACTAAAAAAGAAGTTACAGATACAATTGTTGAGTTAAGTAAGAACCTTGGTAAAGTTCCCTGTGTGGTAAATGACTATCCCGGTTTTATTGCCAACCGTATTTTAATGCCCATGATTAACGAAGCCATTTACAGTTTGTACGAAGGTGTAGCAGGTGTGGAAGAAATTGATACAGTTATGAAACTTGGTATGGCCCACCCGATGGGGCCATTACAGTTAGCAGATTTTATAGGACTGGATGTTTGTCATTCCATATTAAAAGTGTTGCAAGATGGGTTTGGTAATCCTAAATATGCTCCCTGTCCATTATTGGTAAATATGGTTACAGCAGGCAAACTCGGTGTTAAGAGTGGAGAAGGATTTTATGTTTATACCGCGGGGAGTAAAGATTTGGTAATTAGCAAAAATTTTAAATCAAATTAGTACAAACCTAATTTGATTAAAAACCAATATAAAGCAATATAGTGAGTCATATATATTTCAAGGTTAGTGCTAAGGCTAAAAAAACAGCGGCAATTTTACAAAAGACAAAAAATGACGACTGACAGAAAAGTAATTCTATACATAGCCACAAGTTTGGACGGTTATATTGCAAAACCAAATGATGACCTTAGTTTTTTATCTATCGTTCAAAAGGACGGTGAAGATTATGGTTATGCAGACTTTATAAATTCGGTTGATACAGTAATACTTGGCAGAAAGACTTATGATTGGGTAATGACACAAGTTCCCGAGTTTCCTCATGCAGACAAAAACTCTTACATTATAACAAGAACAGCAAGGCCAGTTATTGGCAAAACACAATTTTATACTGGCAACCTGAAAGATCTTATTTTGAAACTTAAAAGCGAAAAGGGAAAAAATATTTTTATTGATGGTGGCGCAGAAATTGTAAACGAACTTTTAAAAGAAAACTTAATTGACGAATTCATTATATCTGTCATTCCAATTTTAGTTGGAAACGGAACAAGACTTTTCAAAGACGGACGACCTGAACAAACTTTAAAACTCTTGTCAACAAAACAATTTG
>JBLMVP010000147.1:0-4152 GCA_050256755.1 Sphingobacteriales bacterium
GTGAAATATGCAGAGGGAGTATATCTGTACGACTACGATGGAAAACGAATTATAGATTTTTCATCGGGGTTGATGAATGTAAATATTGGTCACGGTAATCAAAGGGTAACAACGGCTGTAGTAAAACAAATGCAGGAAGTGGCTTATGTAACGCCATCCTGTGTTACAAAAGCCCGTGCCGATTTAGGTAAGCGTTTGGCTGAAATATGTCCCGGAGATTTAAATAAATCGTTCTTCACTTTATGCGGTGCCACTTCTATTGAAAATGGAATTAAGCTGGCGAGGTTATATACAGGCAGGCATAAAATTTTAACCCGTTACCAAAGTTACCATGGCGCCACAATGGGTGTTATTTCTGCAGGTGGCGACCCACGCAAGTTGCCAGTGGATGCACAACAGGCACCCAATTTTGTGCATTTCGATTTGCCTTATTTATATCGTTGGGAATATGGAGAGGAAAATTTATTAAAGGAGGCGGTGGCGCAATTAGAACGGGTAATTGCTTACGAAGGTCCCAATAATATTGCTGCCATTTTATTAGAAGGAGAATCAGGAACATCCGGTTGCTTGCAATATCCTAAGGGATACATGAAAGCGGTGAGAGAAATTACACAGAGGCATGGCATCTTATTAATAATAGATGAAGTGATGAGTGGGTTGGGTCGTACCGGAAAATGGTTTGGTTTTGAAAACCATGGTATCGTCCCAGATATGATTGCCATGGCTAAAGGATTGACCTGTGGTTATCTTCCATTTGGTTGTTTGCAGGTGAGTGATAAAATTGCTGCTAAGTATGATGATACCGTATTGCCGTTAGGGCTTACTTATTCAGCACATCCTGTTGCCTGCGCCGCGGCATTGGAAACATTAAAGATTTATGAAGACGAAGGATTGTTTGAGAACTGCCTTGCTATGGAAAAATATATGAACCAACAAGTGGAAAAGCTAAAACAAAAACATCCCTCTATAGGTGACTGGAGAAACACTGGTCTGTTAGGTTGTATTGAATTAGTGAAAAACAGAAACACCAAGGAGCCAATGGCTCCTTTCAATGCTAAGCCTGATGAAATGGTGGTAATGAATAAAGTGGCTGCAAAAATAAAAGAACTGGGTATGTACACTTTTGTTCGGTGGAATTATATTTTCATTGCCCCGCCGCTTTGCATTACTAGAGAACAGGTAGATGAAGGATTAGCCATAATCAGCGAAGCGATAAAAATTGCAGATGAAAGTACGATTTGATGATTTGGATATTTGGAAATGTGACGATGAAAACATCTCCGAATATCCAAATTGACTAATTACCAAATTGAATCAATGCACACGGAAGAATTGCTTAGCGAAGAATTATTGTCTTCATCTCTATACAGTGAAGATCTGGCGCCTGTTCCTCAGAATAAACGTAAATGGGGAACATGGAACTACGCTGCGTTGTGGATTAGTATGAGCTTATGTATTCCAACCTATATGCTGGCAAGTTCATTGATTGGCGGAGGTATGAACTGGTGGCAGGCAATTCTCACTATCTTTCTCGGTAATACGATTGTACTAATACCAATGATATTAAATGGCCATGCTGGTGCAAAATATGGTATTCCTTTTCCTGTTTTTGCAAGAGCAAGTTTTGGAACAACGGGTGCAAACATACCAGCTATATTACGTGCCATTGTTGCGTGTGGATGGTTTGGTATACAAACATGGATTGGCGGTGCATCTATTTATAATATTGTAAGAGCATGGAACCCATTCTTACCGGAAATTGACAGCCACTCATTATTTCCGCAGATGATACCTATGATTTGTTTTTTATTATTCTGGTTGCTGAATATGTTTATTGTCTATCTCGGGGTAGAAAGTATCAGGAAATTATTAGTCTTTAAAGCATTCTTTCTTCCTGCGGCAGCCATTGCATTATTGTTTTGGGCAATCAGCGCAGCACATGGTTTAGGACCGATACTTGAACAACCATCAAAATTATCAGGCCCGGCTTTCTGGAATTATTTTTTTCCTGCGTTAACTGGTATGGTTGGTTTTTGGGCAACCCTTTCATTAAATATTCCTGATTTTACCCGCTATGCAAAAAGTCAGAAAGCACAGATACAGGGACAGATGATTGGCTTGCCCCCTTCTATGACACTGTTTGCATTTATTGGGGTAGTAGTTACGTCAGCTACTGCAATAGTTTATGGTAACACCATTTGGGATCCTGTGGCGTTGGCGGGAAAATTTGAAAATAAAATGATGGTTACTTTTGCCATGATTGCTGTTGCCATATCAACTTTAGCAACGAATATCGCCGCTAATATTGTAAGCCCGGCAAATGATTTCGCTAATCTGGCTCCAAAGAAAATTAGTTTCAGAGTTGGTGGTTATATCACAGGAATCATGGGTGTATTGATTTTTCCATGGAAATTAATTGCTGACCCCAATGGTTATATTTTTACCTGGCTGATTGCTTATTCAAGTTTATTAGGGCCGGTAGGAGGCATCATGATTGCTGATTATTATTTTATCCGTAAGCAGCAATTGAATGTGGATGATTTATATAAACACGATGGCATCTATAGTTTTGGAAATGGATTTAATAAAAAAGCCATCATTGCTTTGCTTTGCGGAATACTTCCCAATGCACCGGGGTTTTTAGTAACCACTAATTTGATTACTGCTGATATATTCCCTGAATGGATTAGTCATTTATATAATTATGCATGGTTCGTTGGTTTTTTTGTGAGCGGATTGGTGTATATTTCATTAATGCATTCCGGTAAATCATATTCAAAAAATAAAGTACCATCTTATGTCGCTGCTGATTAAAAACGGAAGAATCATAACTGCTGATGCAGATTATGCGGCTGATATTTTTATAGAAGGCGAAACCGTAAAAACTATTGGTAAAGATCTATCGGTTAAAGCTGATAAGACGATTGATGCATCGGGTAAATTAGTAATACCAGGTGGGATTGATCCGCATGTGCATCTCGATATGCCTTTTATGGGAACTTATTCCAGTGATAATTATGAAACGGGAACAAGCGCAGCTTTATATGGCGGAACAACAATGGTGATAGATTTTATCTTGCAAAAACAAGGGAACAGTTTAAGAGCTGCATTAGAAGAATGGAAAGGAAGAAGCGATAATAATTGTGTAGGAGATTATAGTTTCCATATGGCGGTGACAGATTTTAATGAAGAAACAAGAAAAGAGATAAAAGATTTTATTGAGAGGGAAGGGATTACTTCTTTCAAAACTTTCATGGCTTACAAAGGAGCATTGATGATTGATGACCGCCAGATGATTGGTTTGATGGAAGAAGTAAAGAAACACGGTGGATTAATTAATGTGCATGCTACCAATGGTGATATGATTGATTATCTTATCGCCAAACATAGGGCTGAAGGGAAATTGTCTCCACTTTATCATTATTTGTCTCAGCCGGAAATTACAGAAGCAGAAGCCAGCGAGCGTTTTGTTGATATGGCTTCTTATACCGGCTGTCCGGGATATATTGTTCATTTAACATGCGAAGGTGCATTGAATGCGGTGCGTAACGCCACAAAGAGAAATCAGAAAATGTTTGTGGAGACTTGTATTCAGTATTTAATTCTTGATGCAAGTTTATACGAAAAAGATTTTGAAGGGGCGAAATGGGTAATGAGTCCTCCGCTGAGAGAAAAGAAAGACCAGGCAACATTGTGGGCCGGAATTAACCAGGGATTAGTACAGGTAGTGGCTACTGATCATTGTCCGTTTATGTGGGAGCAAAAGAAAATGGGTGAAAAAGATTTCTCTAAAATTCCTAATGGTCACCCTGCAATTGAAAATAGAATGGAATTATTATTTAGTGAAGGCGTTACTAAAAATAAAATAACGTTGAATAAGTATGTTGAAGTTGCCTGTACCAATCCTGCAAAAATATTTGGCATGTTTCCCCGCAAAGGAACAATTGCTATTGGAAGTGATGCGGATATTGTAATCTTTGATCCCAATGAAAAACATATTTTATCTGCCAAAACTCATCATATGAATGTTGATTACAGTGGTTATGAAGGATGGGAAGTTACTGGTAAAGTAAAGACAGTTCTTTTAAGAGGCCAGGTTGCAATAGAGGATAATAAATGTTTATTGGAAAAGGGTTACGGGAAGTTTATTAA
>JBLMVP010000148.1:0-5297 GCA_050256755.1 Sphingobacteriales bacterium
GTTAAAAAAACTTTCTGTTACATCTAAATCTGCCTGTCCATAACAGGTTCCTTTTTCAACTAAGGGAGTGGTATGACGTATTAAATAAATTTCCATACAGCAACTATACTTAAATAAAATAAAATTTCAGTGACCTGTTGTGTTGCTCCTAAACAATCGCCTGTGTAACCTCCAATCCATTTATGAAAATACCAGCGTAAATAAACAACGCCGGCTACCGGTAATATGACTACCAGTAAAATTTTTATTTGAAAAAATAATAACAGGGGAGCTACACCAAATAGTATAGCCGGTATCAGTTCATTATTCGTAATTGATTTTGCCAAAGGTTTTGCCTTGGCATCATCATTTTCCCGCACATAAACACTGGTAGCAACAACCAATACAGCACATAATCTTGAAAAACTGTGTGCGGCAATAAAGACAATACCAAGCTGGTAACTGCTGATGGATGAAAGGGATAAATACTTTAACAGCAACATCATTACAACGGCAATGACACCATAAGCGCCGGTGCGGCTGTCTTTCATAATGCCGAGGATTTTTTGTTTGGTCCAGCCACCACCAAAACCGTCGCATACATCAGCGAAGCCGTCTTCATGAAAAGCGCCGGTTACAAATATTCCTGTTACCATAGAAAGTGCTATAGCAACGGGAGTGTTTACCATCACTTCGGTTAAATAAAAAACAGCTGCGGTAATTAAACCCACAATCCATCCCATCAATGGAAAATAGCGGGTGGCTTTGTTCAAATACTCAGAATCATGAGTTACCCATTTAGGACAGGGAATCCTGGTATAAAACATTAAAGCGGTAAAAAATATTTCTATTTGTTTCTTCATTAATTTTTATTGCTAACACCGGCACTCTCAAAACTAGCCATCTCATTTAAAAAGTTTACGGCACTTTGAAGCAGCGGTATGACTAATGCGGCTCCCGTACCTTCACCAAGACGCATATTAAGATGGAGTAATGGTTTTACCCCTAAATGACCGAGCATTTTTTTATGACCGTTTTCATCTGAGCAATGTGCAAAGATGCAGTTGTTTAAAAGAGGGGAAATGGTTGTTACCTGTGTATTGTTCACTCCGGGTTCATCCAGTAAACTGATAGCTACTAATAAAGCAGCTGTAGCTATATATCCATCCACTATAATGAGCAATCCCAATTCGTAGGCTTTTACAAAAGCACCTGCTATCATCGCAATTTCAAAGCCGCCTACTTTGCTGAGTAAACTATGTGCGGTAATATCATAAGCAGTCAGATCTTTCATTCGTGCTACATTCTCCAGTACTTCAATTTTTTTTTGCAGTTGTTCATCATTGCTTCCTGTGCCACGACCTGTACATTCACTCATTGGCAAGTTTGTATAATGATGCATGATAAGTGCAGCAGCAGCAGTGTTGCCAATACCCATTTCACCAAAACCAATGGTGTTACAGCCTTTGTCAAAAATATCCTGTACAATAGCTGCTCCTTTATTAGTAGCAGTAATGGCATCTTCCATACTCATTGCCGGGTATATACTGTAATCATCGGTTCCTTTACGGATTTTTGCATGAACAAGCGGAAGGCTTTTATCAAAATCACAATTCACTCCTGCATCCACTACAGTAAGGTGAATGTTATGCTGTTTACAAAAAACATTAATGGCTGCTCCACCCTTTACGAAATTTAAAATCATTTGTGCCGTTACTTCCTGGGGATAGGGATTTACTTTTCCGGTTGCAGCAATACCATGGTCTCCGGCAAACACTATGATATGCGGATTTTTTATTTGTGGTGACAAGCTGTTTTGTATTAAACCCACTTTCAGGGCAATATCTTCCAATATACCCAATGCCACGATGGGTTTTGTTTTGTTATTGATTTTATGAAGTAATGCTTCCTGCAGGTTCATATAATTTTTTTACTGTGAATAATATCTGCAAACCAAAAACCTTTTGTGCCGGCGTCTTTAACAGGTGTGGGGTGATCGTTAGTTGTAATTAAAAGTGGTTTATAGGTTTTTTCACCAACTGTTACGTTGATTGCTTTTTTGAATAATGGCCCCGCAAAACAATAAGAATGAAATTCACCGTTTTCGCCGCATGGGTCAACCGTTGAAGGAAGTTCTGCAATAAAATGTTTATCAATCAGCCTGCCAACCCAGCTTTCATCAAGATAGCCATCATTGATGCAACAGATATATGTTTTAAAATCTTTCTCCACAAAATCATTTACCATCCATTTTGTATCTGTTTTCCAGATGGGGAATACGCAGGACATATTCAGCTGAGCCATTTTTTGTTCCCTGTATTGCCGAAGATCTTCCAGGAAAATATCGCCATATAAAATGGTGTTAATTCCTTCTGCTTTTATTTTGAGCAAGGTTTCATTCATCTGTTTTTCATATTCTGCATTGCTGGCTTCATATACATACACTTTTAATAACGGGATGCCAATACTGTCGGCCTGTGCCTGTATCAATTCTTCTCTTACGCCATGCATGGAAAGCCGTTTGTATGTTCCGTTGATGGTACTCAGCAAATATTTTATTTCGTAAATGCCTTCCTGTAAAACTTTATACAAAGTGTAGGAGCTGTCCTTGCCTCCGCTCCAGCAGAATATGGCGGGGATTTTATTCATGCTTATTCTTTTTAATGATTACAGGAATGCCACTCACCATCAGTATAACTTTATCAGCAAGAGAAGCTGTATACTGGTTGGCCCATCCCTGTAAGTCGGTAAATTTTCTTCCAATGTCTGAATCAGCATGAACGCCCATGCCAATTTCGTTACTGATAATAATAAATGTACCCTGCTTTTTATTTAATGAATCCATTTCTTTTTTAAATAAGTGCAATGATGCTTCCACCTCATTTTTGGTATCAATAAAAAAATTGGTGAGCCAAAGCGTTACACAATCTATTACGCAAATACGATCATCAATTTTTAATACACTTACTTTTCTTTGTTCTTCAAAATTTGTCCAGCGTTCATCCCGTTCGGTTTGATGGCGTTTTATTCTTTTTTCAAAATCATCATCCCACACTTTAGCAGTAGCTATATAAACCGGGGAGTTGCTAAGTGACAATGCCAGTTGTTGTGCATATTTACTTTTGCCACTGCGGGCCCCGCCGGTGATGAATATAATCATACAGATTGTTTTTTAAATCCATAGGGACAATGCCTGCAGCCGCTTTTGCAGCAATAACCTCTTTTTAAATGATGCCATGCGGTGAATACCCAAAGGGAATTCTCCCTGTAATAATCAATTCCCTCCAAATAATGATTGGTAGGGGGAAGGTCTTTTGCTTTATTATCATTTATTGCTTTTTCTGCTGTCATCTGAGACACATAATCATCTATTTTTTCCTTTATTGCTTTATGCAAGCACTCCGGGCACATACAATTGATAAGCGGGTCCGGGGTGAACAATGGCGGGTAATTATTGCACCAGCAGTTACTGTTTGTTTCTGTTGCTCCACAACCAAATGTTGAATTACACCTGCTGCATATTTTATTTTTCATCATTGTTTTTTAATTTACAATGAAATAATTTTTATGTAAAGCCTGTGTTTTATTTTTCAGGTGCAGTGGTACTGTAAAAAGAGAAGAATGAAATAGTGCTGCCAGTAATTCAATGCCATCCACTAATGTTGAGGGGGATGGCTGGGTGAATAAATCATAATCGGCCAAATACACCTGGTTTGTTTTCACTGCTTCCAGATCATTCCAGTTTGGTTTTTGTGTGAGTAAATGCATTTCTTCTTTTGCCCGTTGAATATGAAACCCGCAGGGAGCAATCACCAATACTTCCGGGTTGTATTTAATTATTTTATCCCAGGAAGTAACAATGCTGTCGCCACCCGGGTTGCTTAACATGTCAACGCCCCCGGCCTGTGCAATTTGAAAAGGGATCCAATGCCCGCAATTATAAATGGGTTCAATCCATTCTATCAGCATTACTCTTTTCAATGGCATTTTATGCAGCCGTAAAATTTCTAAAATAAAATCCGTTCTTTTTTGCAAGGATGATAAATAAGTATAAGCTGCTTCTTCATGGCCCAATGCAGTGGCAATGATAACAGCCGTTTGATATACCTCCTGTAAATTATTGGGCGTAAGCGAAATGATTTGTGGTTGCTTTTCCAGTTTGGCAACAGCTGCGGCTGTACATTTCGTATCTATCTGGCAAACTTCGCAGGTATCCTGTGTAAAAATTATATCGGGTTGTATGTGCTGCAATAGGTCTTCTTCAACATAATACAAACTTTTACCCTGTGCTTTACCGGCAGAAAATATTTTATCAATCTCTGCACTGCTGTAATTTTTTCCTTCCGTTACACAACGGACTACAGCAGGTTTTTCTTTTAATGCTTCTTCCAAACATTCAAAGGTTACACCATGAAGCAAATGCTGCAGCCCCATATCATAAATCATGCGGGTGGCGGCGGGAAGAAAAGAACAAGCTTTCAGGCCTCCATCCCCTAAAGGAGTTTTATTTTTATATATCATTTTATGCAGTTTGAAGTAATGGGTTTCTTGCTTTTATCCACTCAAATGAAATAAACATCAGACTGCCATACAATAGTGTTCCGGCAATTAAATTTATTTCATAAGGAATGGCTACAGTTAAACAGGTCCACCATCCCGCCCATGTTTTTGGATAGATTGTTCCTTCCAGCCATACACCAAAGTCAGTTACCATCCAGTGTATGAATACAACCAGTAAAGAAGAAAGCAGGATATTTTTTATGGTTACTTTTTTTATCAATAACCGCCCGGTTAAAACCATTAATGCGAAGGCTCCATAAGTCCAGTAAAAACCTTCGTAAAACAAACGCCACTCATGATAAAACAGCAGCCTGTTTAATAAAATATCTCCCAGCCATAGTGTGAGCAATGGGAATAAGTAAGCTTTCTTATTGCTGGAAAAATGGGCGCCGCCAAATAATGCCATGGCTCCGATAGGAGTAAAGTTAGCCATAGGGCCGATATTGGACTGAAGATGTAATAAAATTCTTACAGCATCCACGGCAATCATAAACAACAATAATATTTTTGTTCGCGGATTGATTTTTTGTAATGACATAGTATGGTATTTATATGTAATTAAAATTTAAAACTGATACCGGCATTTATATTAAAGCCGGTGGTATTATATCCATATACTTCGGTGTATTTGCTATTGGTAATGTTTTTGGCATCAGCAAAAACTTTCAGTTTGTTATGACGCAATTTGTATTCGGCATAAATATCCAATAAGGCGTAAGCTTTTAAATTAACTGTTTCTGCTGTATAAAAATTAGCAG
>JBLMVP010000149.1:0-13280 GCA_050256755.1 Sphingobacteriales bacterium
ACTGCTTTCCTTCGCAGGCGAGTCTCACGGACAGGCCATTGTGCAGAGCGGAGTCGCTGCTTTTTATATAAAAATACTATAGCTCTTCACCATAGTATTAAGTTAAATCAGGGAACAAACCGAAAACGGGCTGTATATCATTCTCGTGATATGGGCAAACTCTGTGTTTAGATATTTTCGGATAAATCTTTATACCATAACCCGGAGAGTTTTGTCTGTCCCGGGCCCTTCTGCAAAGAACCCGGACAAACAAGAAATACTTTAAATCCAAAGTTTAAAATGACTTCCTAAAAGCTTAGTCTTTTGTATAAAAAAGATACGAAGCCGTATAAGGTATACTATCCAACAGACCAAGTTGTGCTTCATTAGGTATTGTTGTTGGTGCCAAACCTTTTTGAGTACATATTCGTTGAACGAAAGTAACCTTATTACCAGACGTGCTTAGGGCATCATCAGCCTTTAACAACAACCATTGAATGGCAGTTTGATCGACTGTAACTCCCTTAACTTTTTTCGCTACTACTCTTTCTCCTATACTGGGACCTTTTATAAATTCCCAGGTTGGGCCCGCAAAGTGATTTATCAAGGGATTCACAAAGTCTGGCCTGGCGTATAAGGTTGCAAACGGTGCAATATTCACCCATACAAAAGTACTTGGATCCGTTGCACTACGCTGAACCTCGTAAATCTGCACACCCCTCGCGAAAGTCTGCAACACAAACTTGTTTCCTTCGGGCACTTTCAAACTGTCAGGGATAGGACTACAGGTAGTAATCTCAAGTGCTGCATTCGCATCTGCGTTGATTTTACGCTGCAAATCGCTAGTGGTTTTAACCCCGGCGTTCTGTTCTTTCTGGCAGCTTGTCATTACAAGCGCAAAACAGGCTATGAGCAAGAAGCCATAGATGTTTCCAGTGATTGTTTTTTTCATTTTTACAATTTAATTTTTTTGCCTACTCTGCTTCAGGATTTTCAGCTTCCTCCTTTTATCGGTCGATGCCTCCACCAATCGCTTGTATCATTAATAAGTCATTATTCAGTGTCATGTTTACTTATGGGAAACCCAGGATCAGTACATGGCAAGAACCATGTGGCATAGATATTCACCTAACACTTATAATACTTTATCCGCACGCATAAAAGCCCTGATGCTAATGGCAATTTTAAACCACCACTATACAACCTTAACATCAATATCGATATCGTTAATGTTTATCACTTTCTTTTCACCAAGTTTTGTTTGGAATTTGAAATCGCCGGTTTTATTATCATAAGACCAGCTGCTTAATTCGCCATTAAACTTATGTACAAAAACTTCTTGTATTATGTATTCAGGGTAAGTCGAATTAATTTTACCATTTGCAAAGGATTGACGATAGCATTTATAGGCATTTGCATTGGCCTTAAAAATTCTTTCAAGATTATTCCATTCCAGGTATTCAAACATCTCATAAAATCTATTTGATCTTACAAGTGCGTTGTAATCTGAAAGAAACTTACATACATCGTTTTTGATACAGTTATCACAATCTCTCTTAATCTCTAATACTTCATTTTGGGGTTCCATTACTGCTTATATTTTAAAATGCAAAACCGAAAAAGCTTTCACTACAAGAGTCCAAACTTTCACCCGATATACTTCCTGTGATTAAAATTTAATTGTTTGAATATTCTTTTGTTGATTTTTTTTGAAATAAATATTACTGGTCTCCTGTAAGAAAAACTACACTACTTTTTATCCATGCTATACACTTTCTTTGCTGTAGAAATAATAAAATCAATCGACATTCTTCCGGCACCTTCAATCAACAGAAAAAGACAAGTTAGTATTTGGGCATAGTCGGAGCGTATCTCATGTAACACTGCCCAAATACCCATTTTGGGCGGGGCAGGTGGAAGCGGTAAAGGGCTTGTTCCAAAATATAAATCAATTTTTGTACTAAGCACTGCAACTATCATCTGTATAATAAAATAGAAAGTCGTTATTCTTGTAAATAATCCAACGACTATAAATAAGCCGCCTATTATTTCACCTGTCGCAATTATATGTGCAGTGGTTTCAGGAAATGGAAAACCCAACTTTGTAAACCGGCCTGCACCCTGGTTTACGTAATCAAATTTTAAAATGCCTTCCCAAAAAAAGACGCTCCCCGTCATCAGGCGAATAATTAAAATAGTTGATGGCCCGGTTACAGACGGATTGAGAAACCAATGGATAACTTTTTTCATTTTTAAATTGTTATAAATAGTTGAGTGAAAAGGTTTAAAATGCTAATCTGATTTATCAGGATGAGCAGTTCCATGATGACAACTGCTGCAGGATATAGTTAAAACACTATCGCCTATTACCGGATGCTCTATTCCAAAATATTTTTTATTAATATCCATTGTCATAAGCATCATAGAGCGGGCAATTTCTTTCTCGGGTTTTTCATCACTTGCATAATCCAGATGAAGCGATCCCTTTTCCTGGGCATGACAGTAGTTACAACCTACACCTAATCCATCCTGGAATTCATCTACCATTATTTTTTGCAGAGCTGCGGAGCTGATATCCTTTGGCAGCACTTTTAGATTTTTGAATTCCTCTTTTTTATAAGTTGGTTTAATTGCCGCAACGCTGATTATTACTACAGCAACTAAAATGCTTGTTGCCATTATTTTTTTATTGATGAACATAATTAGAAAACTATGATTGGATTATTATTATATAATAATTTAAAACTTTAGTTCCCGGAAAATGAATTTATTTCTTTGCCAGTATACTTAACTGTACTTCCAGGTTATCTGAAATAATGCTTGCACCTCCAACATCAAAATCTCTCCTGTTTAGACTGAACGTTCCCTTAAAAACATATCCATCATTGGTTGCTGTTGCTGTAAAGGGAAATGAAATCTCTTTAGTTTGATTTTTAATCGTAAGCTTCCCGAAAATAAATAGCATACCGGCTTTGGTTGATGGTGTCACTTTAGTAGAAACAAAATGGATACGGGGGTAATTCTTAACATCGAAATAAGTATCATTCCGCAAATGATTATCCCGCGTTTCATTGTCAGTATTTACAGTATTAGCAGCAATGCTTACATCAAAGTTTGCAGCATCGGGGTGATTGATATCAAAAACGATGTTTCCCTGTAAACCGGTAAAAGACCCTCCTGTATTAATACCAAAATTTTTTATTTTGAATTGTATGGAGGACCCATTATCCACAGGTTTGTATTGTGCTATTACCAGTTTTCCTGTTGTTACAATTAATAAGAGTAAAATAATCCTCTTCATATCCATCATGCTATTTAACTTTTACCGCTATCAATCTTTCATCGCTATAATATTGCAATGGTTTTAGATATTGTGTATCTAATCCGGTGAAATCAGTTTCGTGAAAATTAATTTTAATTGTTAAGTGCACCCTGGTGCACCCATGCTACTATTTTATTGATGTTGCAGTCGGAAAGCTTAGGCAAATTATAGGGCATCGCCACATAGCCCGGTGCATGCGTTACATTCCCAACCAGGTGTCCATCAGTGGCCCAGGGTTTTAAATTTGCATATCCTTCCAAAAGATAACCACCGCTTCCACTTGTGTTTCCATTACCGTGGCAATTGTAACAAATGGTTTGCATGATAGGAACAATGTCTGTTGAATATTTTACAACTGTAGTATCACACTGATTATTGCCCGTATTACCTCCACCCGGACTCATATAAGTGCTATCAGTATTTTTCTTAGAGCATCCTGTCATTCCAACGAGCAAGGCTGTTATACAGATTAATTCAAACAAAAGAAATTTCATTTTTTATATTTTAATTATTGATTAATTATTTTTTCTGCTGTTTCCATTAAGGGCATATCGGTAATAGCAAGCGTATGGTTATGTTCAACATAATTAACACTCGTCAATCCTAATACAGTTCTGAGCTTTTCAGCTGGTACTTTCATTGGACCGGGTGATGGCGCAGTACCAGGAGCTGGTTGTGGAAATGCAGTTGACATTGCTGTGTGAAAAGTGATATTACCTTCAATTTTTTGTATAGTTTGATGTATATGACCATTTAGAACAGACACCGAACCAAAGCGTTTGAGGTAAGAAAGTGCCCTTTCACTGTCAGTAGTTCCCCAACCCCATTGAGGATAAACGGCCCAAAGTGGCACGTGTGCAAACACTACTATCGGCGTACTGCTTGAAAGTCTTTTTACATCTTTTTCCAGCCACTCTAATTGTTCATTACCCAGCACCCCAAGCCCGCCATCGCCCTGGCTTAATACATTCACCAATCCAATAAAATGCACCCCGTGTGAATCAAAACTGTACCAGCCATCTCCTTTAGTTCCTTTTCCATAACGCTCAAGATATAATTTCCCGTTATCGGTTACATCATGTTCACCAGGTACATAAAATATCTTTTCAGTTTTTACACTTTTTAAATTTTGTTCCAAAGCATCAAACTCATCAGCCTGGGCAAGATGGGTAAGGTCGCCAGTGTGTAAAACAAAAGACGGCGGTACCTTCATTCCATTAATCTTTGAAATAGCAGCCTGCAATGTTCCAACCACATCAGTATTTGCAGGCTTGCTGAAACCTATATGACTGTCGCTGATCTGCACAAAACTGAAATCAGATTTAGGAATGATTAAACCATTTTTGAGACCACCGGTGTTTTTATCAATTAACTGGCTCATGCCGTACGATTTTAAAACTCCCCCACTCATCATCCAGAGTACCCCTGTTCCTGCCCAAGCCATACATTTTAAAAAACCGGCTCTGTCAATGCCGTCACTATTTTCATCTTTTTCAATGTGTTTTTCGTTTTCCATAATGTTTGTGTTTTAATTATTATTACCACAAACTTCATCACTTAATTAATTTGTGTAAAACTATTTACAGCATCTAAGATATTTACTTGATTAAGCATTGGTTTATCAAGGGTTTTGCCTGCTTAATGTAATAAGCTTAAAAAAACAGTATAGCATTACTACCTTTGAAAAAATATTGTTTTTTGAAAAAAGAGAAGATTATATATCATATACTATTTTGGGCAGGCATTTACCTTTTGTGGGTGCTGGTTTTCCGGAGTTATTCGGTTTCACTTACTAAAACCATGACTATTGAGTTTTGCTATTTAATTTTTATAACAGCCGATTATTATGCCATCACTTATTTCATAGTTCCGCAGCTTCTGCTTAAAAAAAGATATGTTCTTTTTGTTTCAGCCACACTATTTGTCATTGCATTTTCGTCATGGCTCAGAGCTTTAGTAGCATTACAAATGAACCTGCATTTTTTTCAGCCTAAAATAATAATTGACTTCAGTACATTATATTTAAATTCAGTAGTTAATATTTCACTTTGGGTATTACTGGTTACAATCGGGAAAATGCTGATTGACAGGATGCAAACCCAGCAACAGTTAGAACTGTTAGAAAAAGAAAGAGTAAAAAACGAGTTAGATTATTTGAAAGCTCAAATCAATCCGCATGCGCTTTTTAATTCACTAAATACTATTTACGGGCATATTGATAAAAGCAACCAGGTAGCCAGGAATGTATTATTGCACTTTTCAGAATTATTGCGGTACCAGTTATATGATTGCGGTGCAGAGAAGGTGAATTTAGAAAAGGAAGTTGAATATGTAACAAACTATGTCGCCTTTCAACGATTGCGAAAAAGTGAAAATTTAGTTGTAAACCTCGAAATAGTAAATATTGAACCGGGGTTAAACATTGCTCCCCTATTGTTAGTCGTTCTTATCGAAAATGCTTTCAAATTTGTAAGTAATTTTTCCGGTAAAGAAAATAAAATTGTAATCAAAATATTTATGGCAGGCACTACTTTGCATAGTTCTTTTTTCAATACAAAGGAAATACAGCAACCCGCCACATCCGCAAATTCTAATGGTATTGGCATTGTCAATTTGAAAAGGAGATTAGAATTGCTGTATCCGCAGAAATATAAGCTTACTACTAATATGGATAATGATTTTTACGAAACAAATTTAACTATTGACTTGGTATGAAACTGAAATGTATCATAATAGATGATGAACCAATAGCAAGAAAAGTGCTGCAGGAATTTATTGAAGAAATAGATTTTTTAGATTTGATTGGTCAGGCTGAAAATCCTTTAAAAGCCATGACATTGCTGAATGAAAATGATATTGACATAGTGTTTTTAGATATTAATATGCCAAAAATAAATGGCATTGATTTTCTTAAAAGTTCAAAGACCAATGCAAATATTATTATGACAACGGCATATGCTGAATACGCAGTTGAAGCATATGGATTAGATGTTTTGGATTATTTGGTAAAGCCAATTGCTTTTGACCGTTTTTTAAAAGCTTGCAACAAAGCAAAAGAAATAGGTGAGTTAAAAAAAATACCACAAGCTGAACCAGATAAAATTAACGACCATTTTTTTATAAAATGTAATAACCAAATTGAAAAAATATTTTACAATGATTTGGTATATGCTGAGGCCATGTTAAACTATGTAATGCTTTACACCAATTCTAAAAAAATGATGGTATATGTTACCATCAAAAGTTTAGAGGAACAATTGCCTGCTGAGATTTTTATTAAAGTACATAAATCTTTTATTGTTAATAAGAATAAAGTAAAAACCATAGAAGGCAATATCCTGGACATTGGAATTGAAAAAATTGCAATTAGTCAAAATCTAAGAGAAAAGGTAATTAGTGAAATTGTGAAAGACAAAATGATAAAACGTTGACAGAATAAAACAGCACACAACATGCATCCAAAATGGAGTTGAACTGAAGCCTTGTTTCAACTTTTGTTTTTCAATTTTTCTTTCAAATCAAATCATTAAAGAACTACGTAAGCTGGCTTAACTGAAGTGAAGCATTCTATTCTTACTACTTCATTAAATAAAAAACCGTCCAACCAGGGGTGGGGCGGCTCAAAATATTTCAATTACTGATTATTTGTATTTGGGATCGTACAAAGTGTTTTCAGGTACATTAACCTCTGGTGTACCCTTGTATCTTTTTTCGTACAGCTTATAACAGCCGGCAAAAATAAAAGCTACAATACAAAGTACCTGTACATAAAATAAAAAACGGGAAGAACGTACCCAATCGTGAGAAAAGTCTTTTTTGGTATTGTCTTCAGTAAATATTTCCTGTTGTTCCATAAGCAGAATTTGCAGGGCAAAAATAAGGGTTGAAATTTATTTTAGAACAGTCATTTAAAAATTATTTCGCTAAACCGCCGCTTTTTGTTCACAAAATACTGCCATATGATGTTTTTATTGTACACAGCTGCCGGTTTAAGGTCTTTCGAAGCAGGGAAATGGGTTTTATTGCCATAAAAAAATAACCATTTCATAAAATCCACATGGGCTTTTAATATCGCTACCCAATAACCGGCATCGCCACTCAATAAAGCTTTCCAGGCGGATAATGCATCCAGCCCTACCCTGTACGGAATTTTCCAAACAGCATCTGCCCATGGTAAATTTTTACAAAGCATTATTAAGTTATTACGGTAATTGAGAAATACTTTTTTGGAATTGCCTTTTGGTAGCGTCCCCCCACCTACATGATATACTACAGATTGAGGACATACATAAATTTTATATCCTGCTAACTGCATACGCCAGCATAAATCAATCTCTTCCTGGTGCGCAAAAAAGTAATCATCAAAGCCATTCATTGCTTTAAACACGGCTGTACGCACAAAGAAAGCGGCACCGCTTGCCCAGAAGATTGGCTGCACATCATCATACTGTCCTTTGTCTTCCTCACATACATCAAATACTCTTCCTCTTGAAAAAGGATAACCATATTTATCTATCCATCCACCACTTGCCCCGGCATATTCAAACTGTGTTTTATGATGATATGATAATAACTTGGGTTGACAGGCAGCAATCATTTTATCTCTCTCCATCAATTCAATAATGGGTTCAATCCAGCCCCTTGTTACTTCAATATCTGAATTGAGTAATACCAGATAATCAGTCTCAACCTGCTTTAATGCAGTATTGTACCCTTTGGCAAATCCTTCATTAGTTGTATTATGAATAATTTGAACAGAAGGGTATTGCTGTTGAAGAAAGGGAACTGAATCGTCGGTGGAAGCGTTATCAGCAACAATTATCCTGAGATTGGGATAGGTTGACTGCAGCACAGAGGGAAGAAACTGCTGTAAATAGTTTCGTCCATTCCAGTTTAAAATAACCACCGCCACAGAAGGAAAATGAGTCAAAGGAAATATTTTGCCAAAAATAACAGATGGATGCCAATCGTTTTCTATTTTTAAGGATATGTTTTCCCAATTCTTTAACTGGCGGACGAGTTTGGCCATTATTGCCATCTTAATTGTAAGCGGTACGATATTCTACTCCAATTTCCTGGCAAATAAAATTGCCGGTGAAGAAAGGCTGAAAGTGGAACAATGGGTAGAAGCAGCAAAATTCCTGGCAACCTCTCCAGCTGATGCTGATACCAAACTGGCTTCGCTGATTACCACGGAAAATAAAACCGTCCCCATTATTGAAACGAATGAACGGGACAGCTTAACAGGCACTTATGTTAATTTAGATTCAATAAGAATTGCCTCTAACCCAAATTATCTTTCTGATAAATTAAAAGAATTTAAATCTCTCAACAAACCGGTAGAAGTAATCATCAGCAAAGAGCCTTTAGTTTCCAACCGCTATTATTATGGACCATCAATGTTATTACAACAGGTAAAATATTACCCGATGGTGCAATTATTTATTGTGGCATTGTTTATTTTGATAACTATCATCTCCATCACCATCCGGAATAAATCAACACAAAACCAGGTATGGGCAGGCATGGCCAAAGAAACGGCACACCAGTTAGGTACCCCTGTATCTTCATTAGAAGGATGGGTTGAAATGTTGAAAGAAAATAGCGGAAGCGAAAAGATTGCTGCAGAAATGGAAAAAGACGTTTACCGGTTAAAATTAGTATCAGACAGGTTTGGCAAAATTGGAAGTACCCCGCAATTAGTAGAACATGATTTACTGCATCAGGTGCAACAGGTGATGGATTATATGAAGAAGAGGGCAGCGGGAAAAGTACAGTTTATCTTCAAATCTTCCGGTAAGGATTTAATACCGGTAAAAATTTCGCCACAATTGTTTGACTGGGTGTTAGAAAATTTATTAAAGAATGCCCTGGATGCGATGGAAGGAAAGGGAAAAATTACAGTGGAAATAAATGATGAACCAACCGAAATCATGATTGATATTACCGATTCCGGAAAAGGAATTGCCCGTCAAAATATATCCCGGGTTTTTAAACCCGGCTTTACCACTAAAAAACGCGGATGGGGATTAGGACTGTCTTTATCCAAAAGAATAATAGAGCAATACCATAAGGGAAAATTATTTGTTAAGTGGAGTGAAGTTGGAAAAGGAACATGTTTTAGGATTGTGCTTAATAAATAGTTGGTATGTTAACAGGTTAATAAGTTAACAAATGGGAAGGATAAAAAATATCATAGATAAAATTCTTATCAACTTATCAACGTATTAACTTTATTTACTTATCACTTATATTTGCACCCCCAAGCCCGGGTGTTGAAATTGGTAGACAAGCCACTTTGAGGTGGTGGTGCCCGAAAGGGCGTGCTGGTTCGAATCCAGTCCCGGGCACGGAAAGAAACCCTTTATTGATGTCAATAAGGGGTTTTTAATTATACAAATAAATACATTTGATAAGCGATAGATCAATAGATCCGTTTCTTTTTTCAGTCGAATAATTTTAAAAAAATGTATCCAGTTTTAAATACCTGTATTGTTGGTTTTGGAATGTCCGGCAGAATTTTTCATGCCCCGTTTTTATTAAACAATCCCGGGTATAACTGGGCAAGTGTGGTGGAAAGAAATTCAAACAATGCCGCTGCTATCAAACCAGGTATAAAAACATTCAGGAGTTTTGACGAGGCTATTAATGACTCGGTTATCGATCTCATAATTATTACTACTCCCAATGAAACGCATTTTCCTTTTGCTAAAAAAGCATTATTAGCCGGCAAACATGTAGTTGTTGAAAAACCATTTACCAATACGAGTGCCGAAGCAGCAGAACTTATTGAGATAGCCAATAAAACAAATAAAATTTTAAGTGTTTATCAAAACCGCAGGTATGTTGCCGATTTTCTTACCATAAAAGAAATTTTAGCCGAAAAAAAGTTAGGAGATATTGTTGAATTTGAAGGACATTTTGATCGTTACCGACCGCAGCCAAAACCAAACGCCTGGCGGGAAGAAGAAAAAGTTGGTAGTGGCATTTTGTATGATTTGGGGTCTCATCTTATAGACCAGGCTTTATGTTTATTTAGCTTACCAAAATTTATTACCGCTGATGTACGAAAGCAGCGACCTCATGCCAGGGTGGATGATTATTTTGACATAAGACTGGATTATGATTACACAAAAGTTATTCTTAAAGCAGGTATGCTGGTAAGAGAACCAGGACCAAGATATATTATACATGGTACCAAAGGTTCATTTATTAAATATGGTGAAGATCCACAGGAAGCATCTTTGAAAAACGGCTCTATACCTTCTATTGAAAATTGGGGAAAAGAACCAACCGCAAATTTTGGATTAATTCATACTGAATTAAATGGAGAAATAATCAGGCAAAAAGTTGAATCCAAACCCGGAGATTTTGGCATGTATTATACCAATCTATATGAGACAATCGCAAAAAATAAGCCATTAAAGGAAAAACCGGAGCATGGTTATAATACCATCCGGTTAATTGAACTTGCCATTGAAAGTAATGAAAGAAAATGCACACTCCCCTGTATTAACCTTATTTCAATATCTTATCAATAGCATTTCACAACTGATATCTACTGGTTTTCAGCGAATTAATTCAGCCTGCCTTTTATTTTTAAAAAACAGGTTTTAGCAAATAATATCTGGGCCTGTAAACCGTTTAAGAGGAAGTACTTAATCCGTATAATCCGTAACAAAACTCTTACCCATGGAAACCAGAATTATTTTGGCGACCCTTTGTTTTACATTGTCCTTTCTGTCACTCATCAGAGGTTTGCATCTCATAAAAGCTGATCAGCAACAATCACATTCAGGAACACTCATTAGTGCATCAGACGCAATTGAAACCCTTAAATTATTTTTTTTCAATGGCATCAAAAGCAGGAATGGTATTGTACTAATGTGGAAAGCCGGTCCGCAAGTACTAAAATATGGTTTTGAAATTGAAAGAAAAGATGCGGCAGGGAATTACACTACCCTATTACGAATTGAAAAACCTGATGCCGATAAACCCCATAAATTTATTGACTGCAATTATTCAACAGAACATACTGAATACAGGCTAAAGCAAACAGATGCATTTGGCGTAACCCGAATCAGCAAACCCGTTTTAATAAACAATTGCTGATATCTTAAACGGTCATCAAACTGCATCCACGGATATCACTGTTATCAACACGGCCAATAATTTCAAAACTGCCGTCATCGTATATAACACCCGCATCATCTGTAGCAATAAAACTACAACTGTAAATATTAGCCAAATCAATTACATTAATGACTCCTCTGCCTTTTGTATTAACCGTTAACGGATCATCTTCTTCTCTAACTAGCACTTTCATCCATTCAGAACATTGAAATATTCCATTACCCTTTGAATAGGCCTGAGACAGTAATTCAGTCATCCCATATTCTGAATGAATATTTTTTAATCCTGTTTTTGATTTAATAAAGGAATGTACTTCCTGCCTGGTCCATTCTTTTCTTCTACCCTTCATACCACCTGTTTCCATAACAACGGTATGATGCAGTGGCAATGCATGTTTTTCAAAAAAATCAAGCAAGGCAAATGTTACTCCAATTAATATTGTTGGCTGATGGTTATCCTCCATTTTTTTTAATGTGGTATACAATTTTTCAAATTCATTTAAATAAAACCCACTATCAGGATTTTTACTTTCCTTTATTAATTCATCTGCCATAAACACCAGTGATGAATTGTTTCTTTCCAGGTAAGAAGGAAGTAATGCCAGCACACACCAATTGCTTGTATTACCATAAGTTTCTTCAAAAAATTGCATAAATGACCGTTTATACACAGCAGCATCTTTTATATAATGAAAACTGGTGATAGATTGTGTTGTTCCGCTGCTGGCAAAAACTAAATCTGACTCAAAAGAAGTAGTTTTAATTGTATGAGTTTTAAAAAAAGAAATAGGTAAAAAAGGGATTTTTTCAGGAGTATTAACCAATTCTTTTTTAACACCCAGATTTTTTACAAAATTCCTGTAAAGCTCATTATACTGGTACTGAAATTGAAAAATTTCCAAGGCTAAGCCCGGAAATGAAGCAGGCACAGCGTTGAAAATATTGTTAATAAAAGCAGCGTTCATTGAAACTGTATACTCTTTTTAATTAAATTTGACTACAAACCTACGAAATGAAGACAAAGGTACTGTTGATATTACTGGTTATTGTTTCTGTTCTTGCCTGTAAAAAGGACAAACTCGCCACCGTTCCAAAAATTAAAATAACCAATTTAAATACTACTGAAGTTGGTTTAAATGGGACATTAAGAGTTACTATGGAGTTTGCAGACAAGGAAGGAGATGTAACTGATTCTATCTTTGTAAAAAAAATCAGGTTAAACCAACGGGTTGTTCCAACTATCAGAGATTCATTCCGGCTAAAGATGCCCGATTTCCCGGCAAATTCAAGAGGAGAAATTACACTTAATCTAGATTACCAGGCAATCTTATCTGCCATAACACCACCAACCATACCCGGCAGCATTCCCCCAATGAAGGAGCCTGATACACTGATTATAAAATTTGCTCTCAGGGATAACGCCAAAAATATCAGTGATACGGTTACTACTGCACAAATTGCAGTAATCCGTTAAGTTACCTGGTTATTTATCTATCCCACACAACTTTTTTCGATGAAAAAAATTGCTGACGTTTTTCTTTTCAGTTCTGCTTTCATTACTATATGTGCCGTTGCAATGGTAGCTCAAACCACGCAGTTACTTCATTTACATAATTTCAATTCCTGGTATTATTTGTTTGTTATTGGAGGAACAGTTACGAGTTATAACCTTCATTGGTATCTCTCAGATTTTGCCACATTAAACACCAACGATTCAGTAAGGTTAGCATGGACATTGAAACATCATCGTTATTTACTCCCATTAGCTATAGCAGGTTTGCTTGCTGCTGCTATTTCATTTTATTTTATTAAAGAGCACTGGTTTTGGATTTTCATTGGTTCTGGCA
>JBLMVP010000150.1:0-3073 GCA_050256755.1 Sphingobacteriales bacterium
CCACACTGCAAAGCTAAGCTGCATACTTGCGCCAGGATGGGAAGACATGCTTGATTGGTTTAAAAGAATTCATCCGGAAAAATATTTTGAACTATTTGATAGAACGATTTAAGAACTGCAGCTTACTTTCGGCTTGCTGCTGTACAAAAGCAACGTTTACGCTTAAGCAACTGTCAAATTCTATAAATCTTTTCGTATGCGAAAAATATCTGCAATTTTTCTTTGCTGTTTTCTTTTTACACAGAGTTTTGGGCAGGCACAAAGGAAAGCTTCAACTTACCTGTTTACGGAATACAACCATACACTTTACGACTATACAATTGGCAATAATCCGTGGGGAGCCGGACTTGGATTTCAAACATTTTTAAATAACAAAACGAAGTTCAAGCCGACACTTGAGCTTACCGGCGACATTTACCTGGAGGACAACAAAGTTTTGAAACTAAATCCTGACGGGAGTATTCCTCAAAAGGACAATACTGTTGATGGGATGATAAATCTTTTTGCCGGTTCCTCATTTCATCCAACTGAAAACATTTATTTATCATTTGTTGCAGGACCAAGTTTTATTAGCGGACAGACGTTGTTAGGCATTAAACCTTCATTTGGGATTTATTTTTCTAAAACTCAAAGATGGACTGGAAAACTTTCTTACATAAATGTGTTTAATCGGACAAGTGTTGCCAAAGAAGATTTTGGTTCACTAAGTTTATCAATTGGCCTGAAACTATTTTGACAATGTACAGCATCCAGCAAGTGCATTTGCATTGCTAACAGAATAAACTTTGGCTTTTGTACTACTATCAGCTAATATTAGGCAGACGGAGTTCATTTGAATATTTGTTGTTATCTTCATTACCAGTTTTTCAATCGGCTGCGGTTGTCAGGCTGGACGTTTTAAAATATCCCACCTGCAGCAAGCCTGAGCTTTGCAGGCAAGGCTAACAAACATCAAATGAGAATTCAGCATCGTTATCTAACATTTGACAAAAACGAAAAACTAACTAAAATGCTTGACATGTTAACTGTCAAGTATAAAGAGACAGAAAAAAGTTACGACGCAACAACACATCTGTATGTTTTAGAGTTTCATTTGTATGAGGATAATCCAAGATTTCCAGAATTGAAAGAGGCAGTTAGTAAATTTAAAATTGAACCTCAAGTTGGAACTGTTTATGAAAAAGCTGATTTTAATAATGCAGAATGGTTTATTATTAATGCAGGAGAATATCAATATCCTCAACCAGAAGACAACTTTGGTTACTTAAAAGCGACTTTTAATCTTGACTATTACTGCCAATTGTGCGACATAGGTAAAATTCAAAATACTCCATATAGACTTAAAACAAAACCCAAGCAACTCAATAATCAATTTTGGGGACTATATTGGGCGTTTGACGCAATATTTGTAAGACAAGAAACTAAGAACATTTTAGAACGAGAGAAAATAAAAGGCATTAGATTTTCAAATCCTGTTTTACACAAAAAAGATATTCCTATTGAAGGATTTTATCAATTACACATTGACACAATTTTAAATAAAGGGTTTGACAACTATAATACAAAGACAATCACATGCAAATTCAACAATGAAGAAAACTGTAATACAGACCCGGCATCAAAATGTTGTGGACGGATAAAGTTTCATCATCCAAGGATTGGTGGTTATTTATTTGACAAAATTATTTTTGACACTAGTTTTGACATAGTTGAAAGTAACGAGTACTTTGGAAGTGGTGGAAGTGCTAACAGACTTCAAATTGTTTCAAAAAAAATTAAGGACATGGTTGACAAACATAAATTAAAAGGACTATCGTTCATTCCCATAATGCATGATAGATTTAAGCGATGAAACTCTGCCTTCACAAGTGCAAGCCATTAGTAGTTCTTCTTTGCAAGATAATCTCTGCTGGTTTTTAAACTTTCAAAGATGTCTCCTTTACTGCTATCCTGCTCAACAAACCCATGCTTTAATCCCGCCTTATTTCCTGAAGCAAAAATTCTGTCAAAGTTAATGATGTCATTTCCAACCTCCGTTATCTTACCTGTTCCTGCTTCCATATCTTTTACATGCCACAATTCAAAGCGGCCGGGGCATTTCTCAAAATATGCTATTGGGTCGTATCCTGCTTTGCTAATCCAATATAAATCCATTTCCATTTTTTCTAAGTCAGCCGAAGTATTTGATATAAGGAAATCGTAAATAACAGGTAACCTGGTGCAGGTATTCTGTCCGGCAGCGGAGCGGGTATTGCGGTGCAGAAATTTGTACAGCGTACTCTGCGGCCTAATTAATTGAAATCTATTGAAAGCAAATAAAGCTGGTAAAGTAATGATCGTTTTCGAATACTGTTTTCCGTTGAGTGGTTATATATTATGATAAGAAATTGTTTGCAGAAGTTGAAGGGGTAAATTTTTTACATATTTTTGAATCCGTTTCAGGCATTTCAGCAAAAGAGTAAAAACATAAACAGGCATTAAGAAAAAGACCAGGAATAACTATTTATGGACAAAGTAAATTACATCCGCATTTTAGACCAGAACAGCAGCGACACACTACAATTGGCAAAAAGTTTTTCCCCCGCACAATTATCTTCCAGGAAAAAAAGTGAATGGAGCATTATGCAAATACTGGAACACCTTTGCATTGTTGACAAAATTTGTTATGTGATAATATCAAGACCTTCGGATAAGATTGCAGAAACAAATGAAATTATTGGTAACCACCAATTAAAAGTTCTTGTAGCTGACCAAAGAGATAAAAAAGTTGAATCGCCTGAAATTTTACGACCAAGAGGTACCATAACTGATGTGCCGGTTTTTGAAAAAATATTTTTGCAGCAACGGAATTTATTAAAGGAAGATATTTTAGCAGGGAAAATTATAATTGACAACAGAATTCATCAACATTCGTTTTTAGGCGAAATGACAATCAGTGACTGGCTGAATTTTATAGTTCATCATACTCAACGGCATTTAGAGCAAATAAAAGAAGTGATAACCTGGTCGGAAAAATCAACAACTTAAATAAAGTATACCGTCCCCGTTTATTGTAGATTATGGCTACGCTGAA
>JBLMVP010000151.1:0-17227 GCA_050256755.1 Sphingobacteriales bacterium
AATCGGGTCAAATATATAATCTCACTGGAAATTCTCCTTTGGTTAGTGTTATTGTTCCAGCTTATAACGAAGAGGTAAATATTGTAAAAACGATAGAAAGTTTATTGCAGCAGGATTATGCTAATTGCAATATCATTTTTGTAGACGATGGTTCTAAAGACAGTACTTATCAAAAAGTTGAAGATGCATTTAAAAATAATACTAAAGTGTTCGCCTATACCAAACCTAACGGGGGAAAAGCAACTGCCCTAAATTACGGTATCAATATGAGCAATGCTGAATATGTTGTTTGTATTGATGCAGATACACAGCTAAAAAAAGATGCGGTTAGTGAATTAATGAAAAGGTTTACAGAAAAAAGTATCGGGGCGGTTGCAGGCAACGTAAAAGTGGGCAATGAAATAAATATGCTTACCCGCTGGCAAAGTATTGAATACATCACTGCACAAAATTTTGACCGCAGGGCTTTTGATCTATTAAACTGCATTACCGTAGTGCCAGGTGCCATCGGGGCTTTCAGGAAACAGGCTATTATTGATGCAGGCTATTTTACAACCGACACACTGGCTGAAGATTGTGATTTAACTATGCGCATGCATCGTTGTAATTACATTATCCGTAATTGCTCAACAGCACTTTCTTACACCGAAGCACCGGAAACTGTAAATATGTTTTTAAAACAACGTTTTCGCTGGAGTTTTGGGGTAATGCAATGTTTCTGGAAACACAGAGATACCGCCTTCATTCCTAAATACAAAAATTTTGGAATGGTGGCCATGCCCAATATCCTCATTTTCCAAATCCTTTTACCATTCCTTGCTCCGCTGGCCGATTTAATTTTATTAGGAAGTATAATTATTGCTTCGCTTGGTATTGTAGAGGCAAGCGTAAGCCATATCCTGATATATTATCTCATATTTACCCTTGTTGATGTTGCCGGTGCTGCCCTTGCTTTTGCATTTGAAAAAGAAGACTACAAAAAACTGTTTTGGATTATTCCCCAGCGTTTTATTTACCGCCAGCTAATGTATTATGTATTATTCAAATCTTTCCGCAAAGCATTAAAAGGGGAACTGCAGGGTTGGGGCAAATTAAAACGTACGGGTAACGTAACAGCAGCAGGAACTTAACCAATCATTCACCCTTTCTTCAGGTTTTCGGGTTACATTTGCACTCAATTTTTTACAACTTGGCAACAGACGGAAAAGACCAGAAATCACTTTTTGAACGTATCAGGGGCAGGCGTAATGAAAAAGCAGAAATGAGTTTCATTGACCACCTGGAGGAGTTGCGGTGGAATATCATCAGGGCTGCAATAGCCATCCTTATTGGTGCCATTGGTTGTTTCATGTACATCGACTGGATTTTTGACAACATTATCACAGCTCCACTGAGTAATGATTTTGTTACTTACCGCTGGCTTTGTGCCCTCAGTCATAGTATCAATATGGGTGATGCTATGTGCTTACCCCCAATGAAGATAGAATTGCAAAACACAACTTTTGGGGGCTCATTTTACGGAAGTATCAATTTGGCAATTACACTTGGCTTTATTGTTTCCTTTCCTTATGTATTATATCAAATATGGAAATTTGTCAGACCGGCTCTTAAACCCAATGAACTGAATTACACAAGGGGCATTATATTTTGGATTACTGTTTTCTTTATGCTTGGTGGAGCTTTTGGTTATTATGTTCTTGCCCCCTATACTTTTAACTTTTTAGCAAATTATCATATAGGTACTAAAGGAATTTTGATTAACCGTCCTTCATTAAGCGATTACATTGAAAACTTAACGGACGTAGTATTGGGCTGTGGTATTGCATTTCAAATGCCTATGGTATCATATTTTCTTACCAAGATTGGATTGATTACTCCCGGGTTTCTAAAATCGGCCTACCGTTATGCCATTGTCATCATCATAATTATTGCGGCTGTAATTACCCCTTCAGGTGATATTGTTACGTTAACTATTGTAGCCACTCCATTATTATTATTATACTGGCTGGGTATTGTTATTTCTTCAAGAGTAAATAAAAATTTGAAAAAGAAAGAAGCTGACGAATGGAGCTAAAAAGATGAAGAGTAAGAAATGAGAAATTTAAAGGGGGAAAGGTGAATTATACATATTCACTACCTTTGTATATATAATTTTTATATTTCTTATTTCAAATCTCTGATTTTTATGCATTCACCTTTTGACCTAAATAAGCCCATTGCCATCGGTTGCGACCATGCCGGTTTTGATTACAAAGAAGACTTAATTTCTTTTATAGAAGGAAAAGGTTTGACTTATCAAGATTTTGGAACCCATTCAAAAGACTCTGTTGATTACCCTGATTTTGCACATCCTGTAGCAAGTGCCGTGGAAGTCGGTGAAGCTGCTTTTGGGATATTATTATGCGGCAGCGCAAACGGCGTGGCCATTACAGCCAATAAACATCAACACATAAGAGCAGCCATCTGCTGGGGTGAAGAGCTTGCCAAAATTTGCAGGGAGCACAACGATGCTAATGTAATCTGCATTCCAGCCCGTTTTGTTCGTGAAGGAGATGCAGAAAAAATGGTAGATATATTTATGTCAACCGAATTTGAAGGTGGACGGCACCAGAGCCGTGTAAATAAAATAGCCTGCGCTTAACCAATTATGTACAATAACCACTCATCATTACTATAACCACTCATCAATTTTATTTTATTATAAATACAGCTTGTTGTTTATTTGAAAAAATAACCGCATGAGAATTATCTATACCCTGCTCACTTTGTTAATTGCATCCGTAACAATTGCCCAAAACGAAACCCCTAAAAACTTTGCTGAAACAATTACGGCAGATAATTTAAAAAAACACTTATATATTCTGGCCTCACCGGAAATGGAAGGGAGGGAAACCACCAAAGAAGGCCAGCGCAAAGCAGCAGCCTATATTGAAAATCATTTTAAAACCCTTGGTTTAAAATCACCTGCATCATTAAATGGATACCAGCAAAGCTATACCATGCAAACCGATAGTTTGCTATTCACCTCCTTTAAACTAAATAAGAAAAAATTGATATGGGGAAAGGATTACCTGATGCCCGCAAATGCTAATGAAGACGGAACTATAAATGGTTCAGAAATTATATTTGCTGGTTATGGTATCAGCACCAAAAGTTATGATGATTACAGCAACCTTAACGTTAAAGGCAAGATTGTAGTTTTTGTAAATGGCGAACCAAAAAAAGACAGTATCTATTACATATCCGGTAACAAACAATACAGTAAACTATGGACAGTAAGAGTTTCCACGAAACTGGAAAATGCATTTAAACATGGGGCAAAAGGCGCTTTAATAATAAACCCGGGAGCTGAAAGCATCAATAGCTCTACTGCAGAAGAAAGCAAAATATCAAAGATTTATCTTCCTTCTCATGAAAAAACAGTGAATGGTATAAATATTTCGCATAATTTGGGAATATTGATTTTAGGAAAAAAGCAATTTGAGAAAGTAATTGAGAAAGCCAAAAAACAGGAAGTATTTATAAAGCAGGATTATATTTCCGGGAAAAATAATTTACTGGCTTCCTATAAAGAGCAAAAAAAGCTTTCCTATTCAACCAATGTATTGGGTGTACTTGAAGGCACAGATAAAAAACAGGAATATGTTTTTGTTACTGCCCATTATGATCATTTAGGAATTGTAAATGGCGAATTACGGCCCGGCGCTGATGACGATGCCAGTGGAACAACTGCAGTTTTAGAAATTGCGGAAGCATTTGCTAAAGCAGCAGAAACAGGTATTCGCCCCAGAAGAACGATAGTATTTATGACAGTAAGTGGCGAGGAAAAAGGATTATGGGGCTCAGAATATTATTCCAACAACCCGGTTTTCCCTTTGAACAAAACTTCTGTTGATTTGAATATTGATATGATTGGTCGTATTGATGAAAAACGCAATGACGGTGATTCAACCAATTATGTTTATGTAATAGGTGATGATAAACTCAGCAGTGAATTAAGTCCGGTTACCGACACAGTAAACAAAACTTACGTGAACCTGGAACTGGATAGGAAGTTTAACGACCCTAATGATCCCAACCGCTTTTATTACCGCAGCGATCATTTTAACTTTGCTGAAAAAGGGGTGCCGGTGATTTTTTATTTTGACAATATGCAAACCGACTATCACCGAAAATCAGATACCCCTGACAAAATAAATTATACTCTTCAGGCGAAAAGAGCCCAGCTGGTTTTTTATACAGCATGGGATATGGCCAACAGGGACAATATGATGAAAAGGGATATTCCGCTTAATTAATTATAAGAAAATATTTGATTAAGCTTCTTTACAAAAAAACCGAAGATTGATGTATGACAATTGAAAAGGGTTTCAAGCTAAAAAAGATTATATAGTTTAAACATATAAAATAAATAAGGCGGAGAACTTTCTCCGCCTTTTGGCTTTTATTACTGTATAATATCTTACACTTCTGCTTCCATTCTCTTTTGTACCCGCTTCCTGTCTTCTTCATTCAAAATCACTTTACGCATGCGGATAGCCTTGGGTGTTACTTCAATACATTCATCTGCCTGGATATATTCCATACATTCTTCCAGTGTCATTAAAGTTTTTGGTGCAATCCGGCTTGCATCATCACTTCCACTGGCACGATGGTTGGTTAATTTCTTCGGCTCAGTAGCATTCACTACTAAATCACCCGGCTTAATATGTTCCGCAATAATTTGTCCTGTATACACTTCTTCACCCGGGTCAACAAAAAATGTTCCCCTGTCCTGTAATTTATCTATAGAATAACCGGTTGTTTTTTCCTGGTTTTTAGAAAGTAATACCCCATTGTTTCTTCCGGGAATTGGACCCTTCCATGGTTTGTATTCCAAAAAGCGATGTGCCATCACAGCTTCACCGGCAGTGTTGGTAAGCATATTTGAACGCAAACCAATCAAACCCCTTGAAGGAATTTCAAATTCTAAATGCTGCATTTCACCTTTGCTTTCCATCACCAGCATTTCACCTTTACGCTGTGTAACTAAATCAATCACTTTACCACTAAATTCCTGTGGTACATCCACCACTAATATTTCATAAGGCTCATATTTTTTACCGCCAATTTCTTTTACCAATACAGTTGGCTGACCAACAGTTAGCTCAAATCCTTCCCGGCGCATTGTTTCTATTAATATGCCTAAATGCAAAATACCACGTCCAAAAACCAAAAAGCTATCTGCCGCATCTGTATCTTCTACTTTTAATGCTAAATTCTTTTCCGTTTCTTTCATTAAACGGTCACGAAGGTGACGGCTGGTTACAAACTTTCCATCTCTTCCAAAGAAAGGGGAATTATTAATACTAAACAACATACTCATTGTTGGTTCATCCACACTAATCACAGGTAATGCTTCAGGATTTTCAAAATCCGCGATGGTATCGCCAATATTAAAATCATCCAAACCAACCACTGCACAAATATCACCGGCTATTACTTCAGTTGCTTTTTTCTTACCCATTCCCATAAAAGTGTAAAGCTCTTTTACTTTAGAACGCTTAATTACACCATCCGCCTGCATTAATGCAACTTGCTGACCTTCTTTAATAACACCCCTTGCCACTTTTCCTACAGCTATTCTTCCCAAGAAAGAAGAATAATCCAATGAAGTAATTTGCATTTGCAAAAAGCCTTCACTTACTCTTGGTTCCGGCACATATTGGAGTATACCGTCTAATAAAGGAGTGATGTCTTCGCACTGTTCATTTTTATTATTGAACCATCCGTGTTTACCACTTCCATAAAAAGTTGGAAAGTCTAATTGTTCTTCAGTAGCATCCAGGTTGAAGAATAATTCAAATACCGCATCATGTACCTCCTCAGGCCGGCAATTGGGTTTATCTACTTTATTGATAACCACAATTGGCTTTAAGTTAAGATGCAATGCTTTTTGTAATACAAAACGGGTTTGCGGCATTGGGCCTTCAAATGCATCAACCAACAGTAACACACCATCTGCCATTTTCAAAACCCTTTCCACTTCTCCTCCAAAGTCGGAGTGACCGGGAGTATCAATAACATTTATTTTAACACCGTTATATTCCACAGCAGCATTCTTGCTGAAGATAGTGATACCTCTCTCCCTTTCCAGGTCATTACTGTCCATTATCAGGTCACCGGTTTCCTGGTTATCACGGAATACTTTGGTAGCATGTAATATCTTATCTACCAGGGTAGTTTTTCCATGGTCAACGTGTGCAATAATGGCTATATTTCTAATTTTCATATTTATTTTTCAAACGAGCGGCAAAGGTACGTTAAATCAGCGGGAAGGCAAGGAGAAAAGGGATTAATATTGTGTTACATGCTACAAAGCCCTGTGGCATCGGTGGTTGCGTCGCACACTTGTACGCTCTGTTCATTATTCAACGGAATTCTTCTATCATACTCTCACATAAATCTTCTTCTTATCTAGCCAATACCCGACCGACCAGCATAAGAGCATATAAGCCACTGCAAAAAGAAATGAACCAAAATAAGCCCCGGCACAGCTAAAAATATTATGATATATCCACTGGTAAAGAGAAGTTCTTTTATCTGTATGAATCATCCATAAAACAGTTGCGAGCAATTCACTGAGTAAATAAACAAACAAGGGGTTTTTACCTACTATTTCAAAAAAGTTTGTCCATTTTGTTTTATGCAAAAAGTCAATCACATAAATAATGATGGAGAGGATAATGCAATCAATTCCTGTTGTATACAGAACAAAAGAACTGGTCCATAATTTTTTATTGATAGGAAAACTCAAATCCCAGAAATAAGCAATTACCAGCAGCACAAATCCTGCTACCATTAGTTTTGTCAATGTTTCATAAGTTTTACCTTTCTTCTGAATAAACTTACCGGCTATATATCCCACAATAACATTTCCTATGGCAGGCAGGGTACTCAGCCAGCCTTCGGGATCAAAGGCAACACCCTCGCCATGATACAAATGTTTTTCACCCATCAGCCACATATCAATTTTTTGGCCGATGTTTCCTGTCATGGTAAACTCTTTTCCTGCCTCACCAAAAAACAATAGTACCAGCCAGTAACCAATTAACAAAATGATGCTGATAATAGTAGCAGTACGGATTTTTAAAAAATGAATCATCAAGGCTGCCGCACCATAACACAACGCAATACGCTGCAGCACTCCCATTATTCTTGTCTGGTCAATTGGAAATGAGAGAATATTTAAATCTTTATCTAGTTTAAAAAAGGGAAACCAGTACATTAAATAACCCAGCAAAAAAATCAGGAAGGTTCTTTTTAAAATTTTACCAACTACATAAGCATTCGATTTTGATTCCCAGTTGATCATTACAAAGCTCATAGCATTACCAACTGCAAATAAAAAAGAAGGGAATACCAGATCCGTTGGTGTAAAGCCATGCCATTTTGCATGAAGCAGTGGCGCATAGGTAGTGGCCCCATTACCGGGAGTGTTTACAATTATCATCAAACAAATCGTCATTCCGCGAAAAACATCAAGAGCAGTAAAACGTTGCGTTAAAGACATAGCAGGCAGTTTAATTTTTGTAATTTAATTAATTTCTGATGAGTATATAAAAAACATTCTTTGTAACTTTAGTCATTGCCTTCTCATTCATACATTCAAATTCCGCTATATGTCAAAAAATTTCTCACGCCGCGATGCGTTGCGTTTATTAGGATTATCAGCCGGGGCAAGTGCTCTTCCATTTGCATCATTTGCTAAAAATGAATACGGGCAGCCAATATTGTTGCCGGAAAATAAAGGTTATCAAAAATTAGATAAACCCGTTACTGCAATAGTATGCGGAGCAGGTAACCGTGGCAATGTATATGGCGGATATTCACTTGCATACCCTGATATGCTTGATATCATTGGTGTGGCTGAACCTATCCCTGTCCGTAACGAACGTTATGCTAAGAAACATAACATCAAAGATGAAAATCGTTTTAAAACATGGGAAGACGTTTTTAAACGACCAAAGTTTGCAGATGCAATTATTATAACCACTCCGGATAATTTACATTATGGCCCTTGCATGAAAGCGTTGGCAATGGGTTATGATGTGTTGCTGGAAAAACCAATTTCTCCCAGCGAAAAAGAATGCCGCGATATTTTAGCAATGACAAAAAAAACAGGACGTATAGTAGCAGTATGTCATGTACTTCGCTATGCACCTTATTTTGTAAAGCTTCGCGAATTGATGCAAAGTGGAGCCATTGGCGAAGTAGTAAGTATTCAGCATATGGAACCGATTGAACATGTACATATGAGCCACTCGTATGTTCGGGGAAACTGGCATAACAGCAAACAAACTACACCAATCATATTAGCTAAATCCTGTCACGATTTAGATATATTAAGATGGATGATTGGCAAACCCTGTAAAAGTATTCATGCCTTTGGAGATTTAAAATGGTTTACTAAGAAGAATGCTCCTGCAGGAAGTACTGAACGTTGTACCGATGGTTGTAAAGTGGAAGGTGAATGTCCTTATTCAGCATTGGAAATTTATTACCGCAAAAGAGAACGTAATTATGTTTTTGATTTGCCGGAGGATAAAGACAAACAGGCTGAATATGTTTTGGAACAATTAAAGACAACCAACTATGGCCGTTGTGTGTACCGAATGGATAATGATCAGCCTGACCATTATGTAACCAATATTTTATTTGGCGATAATGTTACCGCTAACTTCAGTATGGAAGCCTTTACTTCCTACGAAGGCCGCAGAACAAGGGTGATGGGAAGTCATGGCGATATTGTGGGAGACATGACAACTTTCACTATTACCAATTTTAAAAGTGGCAAAAAAGAAGAGTGGAAGGAAAGCACTGATATGCATGGCGGCGGTGATTGGCGTTTGGCAGAAAACTGGGTTCAGGCAGTAGCGCAGCATAATCCTGCTTTATTAACCTCAACTATTGATCAGTCAATTGAAAGTCACGTTATGGGTTTTATGGCTGAAGAAAGCCGTAAGCAAAAAAAGGTAATGGATATTATAATGTAGAATACCGGAGGCAAAAGTTAGAATATAGAATTGTTTAAAACAATTTTCTCATGGACTTAAATTAATCTGTGTAAACAATTCCGGTTATCTTGTATTGATAAATCCCGCAAATGAAAAAATTCTTTCGTGCACTGCTAATATTAATTGCAGTGTTGGCTATTGTTTATTTATTTGGGCCGCAACCGGCAACTCCCGAGTATAATAAAACGATACCTGAAATAAATGCTAATATAAATACCATTGATAGCTATGTGAAGGAGAAAGAATCACATCATAAAATAAAACCCGGTAACGAAGCGGAAATAGTTTGGGCAAACGATTCACTCAAGCAAAAAACTGAGTATGCTATTGTTTACCTGCATGGTTTTACTGCTTCTAAAGAAGAGGGTAATCCTGTACATAAAAACATCGCTAAAAAGTTTGGATGTAATTTGTATTTAAGCCGCCTGGCAGAACATGGATTAGATACAACTGACCAGTTGATAAATCTAACAGCAGAAACTTACTGGCAATCTGTTAAAGAAGCACTGGCTATTGGCAAACAGCTTGGCAACAAAATTATTGTTATGGGGACATCTACAGGAGGAACAAATGCTTTGCAATTAGCAGCTGCTTATCCTAATGATGTTACCGGTTTAATATTGCTTTCTCCAAACATTGCTATTAATGACCCCATGGCATGGATTGCCAATAATCATTGGGGTTTACAAATTGCGAGATTGGTGAAAAATGGAGATTTTATATCATCAAAAGATCAGCGGGGTGTTTTTAAAAAATATTGGTACAACCACTACCGTTTGGAAGGTGTTTCTGCTTTGCAGGAGCTGTTGGAAACTTCAATGACAAAAGAAACTTTTAAGAAAGTTACTCAACCAACATTAATGCTTTATTACTATAAAGATGCTGTTCACCAGGATAGTGTAGTTAAGGTAAGTGCCATGCTGAATATGTTTGAACAATTAAAAACTCCTGCCGATAAGAAAAGAAAAGTGGCCATGCCAAACACAGGTGAACATGTGCTGGGCTCACCAATTAAATCGCATGATGTAGATGGTGTTCAAAAAGAAATAGAAAAATACCTGTTGGAAGTGCTGGGATTAAAGCTTCTTTAGTTTTTTATTCTTCCCATACTTTTAATCCTTCGCTGCAGTTGGCACAAATGTCAATATTTTTTCTGCTGGTCATTAATTCTTTGCGGAACTGCTTGTAATTATCGTTATTCCAAATTTGCTTAAAAGATTGTGTTTGAAGATTACCAAGGTGATGCATGGCATCTTTATCAAAACAGCATGGAACTACAATACCATCCCAGGTAATTACATTAGCATGCCATAATTTCCAGCAATGGTTTTGCAATTTGTTTTTGGAAACCGTTTTGCCATTTATATCTTTTTTATAACGGCTGTATTTAGATAAAGAAGGTATTAATTGATTGGGATCATTTTCATAATCGTACACCTGAGCTGTTTTAAACCAAACATCATCTACACCAATTTCTTTTGCTAACTCCTTTATATCATTTAACTGGTGTTCATTAGGTTTTACAACAAGGAACTGGAAAATAACAAAAGGCGTTCTACTTTTCAATTCCTTTTTCCATTTTACAATATTTTTGGCCCCTTCTGTTACTTTATTCAATTTTCCACCAACCCGATATTGTTCATAAACATCCTGTGTAGTTCCATCAATAGAAATAATTAAACGATCCAATCCGCTTTCCACAGTTTTCTTTGCCGCATCCTCCGTCAGGTAATGCGCATTGGTAGAGGTGGCGGTATAAATTTTTTTTTGGGAAGCATACTTCACCATATCAAGGAAATTAGTATTGAGATAAGGTTCTCCCTGGAAATAAAAAATCAGGTAAAGTAGTTCTTTATGAATATCATCAATAGTTTTTTCAAAAAAACTTTTTTCCAGCATTCCTGTTGGTCTTGTAAAAGAACGCAAACCGCTGGGACATTCGGGACAGCGAAGATTACAGGAAGTAGTAGGTTCAAATGAAATAGAAATTGGATATCCCCATTGGATAGGCTTATTTAAAAGGCGGCTAATATAATAACTGCCAAAAACTTTGGAGGCATTCCATAACCTTCTTGGAGTTAGCCTGGTGAGAAAATTTAAACTATCGTTCCTGTTAATCTTAGGCATTATTGCAAAGATAAATGGAACTGCACTTCATGCTTTATATAAAAAATACTTGTAAACCGGGGTTAGTTTTACTGAACCATAGTTGTTGAACTATAATCTGCCGGGGCAACAGAATATATCAGTTTATTATTGATGAACTTTTCATAGTTATGAAAAATAACATTTAACGCTATAAAGTTCATTACATAAGTCTGCGTTTCCACCGGTAGTAAATGCTTTATATCCCAAAATGTTGGATTTGATTTTTTACTTCTTTCCATTGCATCCCATACATTACCTACTCCGTAATTATAAGAAGCCACAATTAATAACCAATCGTCATTTAGGTTTTTTCTTCTGTCACGAAGGTATTTAGCTGCTGCAAATGTTGATTTATTAAAATCTTTACGTTCATCTTTTTTGCCAATCACCTTTTTAACTATTCGTATTTTGCCCCTTTTGTTTTTATGTTTTGAAATTTTAATCAACGGAATTTTGAGATCATATTCTTTTGCTACCGCATCCATAAACTGCCAATATCCTACAGCTCCTGCTCGTGATCTGGCATTGGCATTATAAGCAGATTCAAGAGCTATTAAAACCCGTAATTCAGCAGGGACTTCAAACTTGTTAAAAATGGATACTATTCTTTGGCAGTAAACCTGGTCACGGTTATAAGTGCGGATGAGGTATTCTTTTTTGCGTTTGGCAAAACTTTCTATATAAGGCAGTGCCTCCTCTTCATGTCCCTTTAATAATTCAGGAAATTCAATACAATTTTGTAAGGACAGGATTTCCCGTAATGATGACCCCGGAATTTTAAATTCTGAACTATCAAAAATCGGTTCAATAATTTCTTCTTTGCAAATGGATTGTGCGCAAACTTGTACGGTACTAAATACGAGGAAAGAAAGTAAAAACGAAAAAAATTGCTTTTTCATAAGACACGGTTTTGGATCGGGGTTGTATTAATTAATACCAATAATCCAGTGCAAAGCAGTCAATCGTTTCGAAAAACGACCGAACGAATCCTTTATTGTATAAAATGATTTTAAAATCAGGCAAATAATTTGAAAAAGAAAAAAATTTCTCTATCTTTGAATTAGTTGCATAACTAACTATATGCCAAACAACCAATTTAAAAAAGGGGAATTATACAGTTTCATGACTGGTAAAGCGTCCACTGCTATTGCCCGTCGTCTGCAGAAAAATTTTAAGCAATCGGGGGTAGAAATTACAGTTGAGCAATGGAGTGTTTTATATCATTTGTGGAAAAAAGACGGGATGAGTCAACAGGAACTATGCAACGCCACCTTCAGGGATAAGCCAAGTATTACCCGTTTAGTTGATAACCTGGAAAAATTAAAACTGGTTAGAAGAGTTGCCTCTAAAGAGGACAGGCGCATGAATTTAATTTTTATTACGGAACAGGCTTTGCAGTTAGAAGGGCGGACAATGGAAATTGCGAACACTACGTTAAATGAAGCCCTGGAAGGTGTAAGTTCAGAAAACATCAACATCTGTAAAGAAGTATTACAGGTGGTTTACGATAATTTAAAATAACAAACTTCAATAACCTTTAAATTAATAATTATGAGCACTGCAACAGTACAAAAAACCTCTTTGAAAGGAGGAGAATGGCTCATTAAAGAAAGTACCCCACAGGAAACATTTATTCCTGAAGATTTTAATGAAGAGCAGCAAATGGTAAAAGATATGTGTGCTTCTTTTTTAGACACAGAAGTATTGCCTGTCATCGAAAGGATAGATAAATTAGAACAAGGTTTAATGCCTTCGTTAATGGTTAAAGCCGGCGAACAGGGGTTACTTGGAGCTTCGATACCAGAAGAATTTGGTGGATTGGGTAAAGATTTTATCACTTCTACCCTTGTTAATGAAGGATTGGGTGGCGGCTTTTCCTTTTCTGTTGCGGTAGCTGCTCACACCGGAATAGGAACATTACCCATTTTATATTTTGGTACTGAAGAACAGAAGAAAAAATATATACCCAAATTAGCCAGCGGCGAATGGAAAGGCGCTTATGGATTAACGGAACCTAATAGTGGCAGCGATGCGCTGGGGGCAAAAACAACTGCCAAACTCTCAGAGGATGGAAAGTATTATATACTCAACGGGCAAAAATGCTGGATTACCAATGGTGGTTTTGCTGATGTGTACACCGTGTTTGCCAAAGTTGATGGAAAGGATTTTACGGGATTTATTATTGAGCGAGGTTATGAAGGATTTACGCAGGGGCCCGAAGAACATAAAATGGGAATTAAAGGATCATCAACTGTTCAACTATATTTCCAGGATTGCAAAGTGCCTGTTGAAAATATATTGGGAGAAATTGGGAAAGGTCATGTAATTGCTTTTAATATTCTCAATATCGGAAGGTTAAAATTATGTGCTGCTGCCTTAGGTGGTTCAAAAAGAACTTTGAGTATATCTATTGAATATGCCAAAACAAGAGAGCAGTTTAAAACCCCTATTTCCAATTTCGGAGCTATTAAACATAAGCTTGCTGAAATGGCTATACGCACCTGGGTATGTGAAAGTGCCTTATACAGAACAAGTAAATGGATTGATGATAAAGAAATAGAATTACTTAACAGTGGCAAACCTTTTAATGAGTCACTACTGGGTGCTGCAGAAGAATATGCTATTGAGTGTGCCATGCTGAAAGTATATGGAAGTGAAGTGCTGGATTTTGTGGTGGATGAAGGTGTACAAATACATGGTGGTAATGGCTATAGTGATGAATATATTGTTAGTAAAGCCTACAGAGACAGCCGTATCAACCGTATTTATGAAGGCACAAATGAAATTAACCGTTTGCTTACCCTGGATATGACCCTGAAGAGGGCGATGAAAGGCAGATTGGATTTAATGGGACCGGCTATGTCGGTAGCTAAAGAATTAATGAGTATCCCGGACTTTGGCAATGATGATGAAACTGCATTTGCTAAAGAAAGAAAATTGATTCAGAATTTTAAGAAAGCCATCTTAATGGTATCTGGTGCCGCTGTTCAAAAGCTACTGATGAAGATAGACAGTGAGCAGGAAATATTAATGAATATTGCGGATATGGCAATTGAAACATTTAATGCAGAAAGTGCCTTATTGCGGGTAATGAAGATAACTGAAACAAAAGGGGAGCAGGCGGCCCGTACACAATACGATATGATAAAAACATATATTACAGATGCTGCAGCAAGAATTAATAAGAACGGCGCAGATGCCATTAACGGTTTTGCAGATGGTGATGAACAGCGAATGATGCTGTTAGGTTTAAAACGTTTTACTAAAACAGAGCCATTTAACACCAAAGATGCAAGGAGAAGAATTGCAGATAAACTAATCAGTGAAGGAAAATATCCATTGTAATCAGAATTTTTTATACAAAAAGAAAAGCCCCGTTAACGGGGTTTTTCTTTTTGATTCTATACCTGTGTGTTATGAAGAATTTATTGAACAGTTATTTTCTGGGAAACTTTCTCCCCGGTTTCTCTATTGCTGATTAACAATGTGTAAATTCCCCGCTTAAGGTTAGTTAATTGAATATTGGGTATTTTATACCCGGTCCATGTCCTGATTAATTTACCCGAAAAATCAATCATACTGATATCAGTAGTTCCATTACCATCAGGCAATACAATATTTATTTTTCCATTGCCGGGATTGGGGTATACCAGAACCTGGAGAGATTTTGTATTGTTTATGATAGCTTTTATTTCACTGTATACTTCTTTCCCTGTGTAATTAATTTGCTTTAACCGATAATAAGTAATTCCCGTATTCAAAATATCCTCATCTGAAAAAATATAAGAAAGATTTTGAGAACTGTTACCCCCTACTGTATTTGATGGAACAAAACCAATGTTCTCGAATTTGTTGTTTGTTTTGCGCTGAATTTCAAAACCCATATTATTTGATTCACTCGCTGTTTCCCATTTTAATACGGCCCTGTTATTTTGTTTATAAACATCTAAATATAAAAACTGCACTGCAAGTGGCGCCTGGGTATTAACAAATTTTGCACTGTCAGCTCCAATGGGTATGTTATTAAGAGATTTAATTCTTGTACCCGCATCACATTTCGATCCGGAAGGATCAAATGGCCTGGATTCCTGGCCAAGTACGAACAATATTTTCTTTTTACTGGAAACCGTATCAGTAGTATTTGCAAAATCTCCTATAAAATCGGGAGCATTAGGATCTGTATAGGTATAGTTACTGGCGGAATCACAGTTTCGAAATTGTAATACAGCAGATAATACAGGACGTGACTGACCACCCGGAATTTTAAAAAGATTGTTGCAGGAATCTGTAGATCTCTGCACAGTCAGGGTATGATATAATGATTGACTATAATTATAAGAAGTATCATAAGTGGTTGTATTGAGAGTATTTATCGTATTGATTGTGTAAGTAGTATCATAGGTGGTTGTATTGAGAGTATTTATCGTGTTGATTGTGTAAGTAGTATCATAAAAGATAGTATCAGCACCAGTTACAGGACTTATAAGAAAAGTATCAATAACCATATTATAAGTCGTATCGTAGGTAGTTGTAACTACCGTATCAATAACCATATTATAAGTCGTATCATAGGTAGTTGTAACTACCGTATCAATTTTATTTATTGAATAGCTTGTTACCGTTCTGCTTCCACTTATTGCAGTATCTGGTGCTGCGGGGTCGGAGGCATCGCCCCTCCAATGATCCGGGTATTTATTTAAACCATCGGTATAGGAGGTAAAACTAACAAAACTGAATAATGTAGTATCCCATTGTAAGTTAACTTTTGAGATGGCTATGTCAAAGCTGCCATTACCCATAGTAGGATTATTTATCCAGTATTCAACCTGTAACCGGCAATTGGTAGAATTATAGCTTAGCACACCAAAAACATCACCTTGCTGTGCTTTTACAACAACTAAAAATAACAATAGGGATAAAGTAAGTATAGATTTTTTCATAACAACTGCTTTCAGGGTTATCAACAAAAAACATACTAACGAGATAACTGTTAGTTAGCAATTCAGGGGAATGTTGGAAAACAATAAACCAATCAGAAGAAAAATTTTTCCCGGAGATGGATCTAAGTGAAGCTATTTATAGGTGTGGACTTTATTAATGCCAGGTTAGAAAGCTGTATAAAAATATAAACATTATTCTTGTTATGCAATAGTTTTTTAAAAAAATAGATGTTATTTCCTAATCGGAATTAATTTATAAAACCGTTAGTTTTTGAGCAAAAGATTCACCAGTTTCCAGGTTCGTTGATTTAACTAAATAAAAACCCTTACTTAAATTATTTATTTCAAGTAAATTACCATTAATATTATTCCAAATCTTTATCGTTCTGCCTAAACTATTTACAATCCTGACTTCCAAAGATCGGACATCAACAGGTACAATTATATTTACTTTACCATTACCCGGGTTTGGATAAATTAATACCTGAAGCATTTTTGAATTTCGAATTGCTTTTATTTCGCTGTAACTTTCTTCAGCCAGGTAGCTTAATTGTTTTAACCGATAATAAATTGTGCCGTTGGTTATATTTGGATCAATAAAATTGTAAGAAAGATTTTGTTCACTGTATCCGCCAGCAGATTTCGATGGAACAAAACCAATCGTTTCAAACCCTTTGCCTGTTTTGCGTTGCACTTCAAATCCTTTGCCAGATAATTCGCCAGCTGTTTCCCATTGCAATGAAACATTATTGTTTTGTTTATATGCTTCAAAATATTTTAAATTAACAGGAAGTGGTGCATTGGTATTATAAAAAATATTTGGGGCTTTGTCATCCGGAAGCGTATTAATGCCGGGTACCATACTGCCATCGGGGCAATTTACATTTCCATTGCCAGCCTGATCAAAAGGCCTACTAGAAATAAAAAGAATATCTCTATGAGAACTGGTTGGATCCGTTGTGCCATCATTGAATTCTGCTATATATGTGGTGTCACTGGGGGTTGTCCAGTTGTAATTTGAAGCTACTGCAGGGTCAATATAAAACGTAGCTTGAAATAACGGAACAGACACCCCACAAATTA
>JBLMVP010000152.1:0-14219 GCA_050256755.1 Sphingobacteriales bacterium
GTGAAAATAAATGAAGAGAGAATAGTAGTACAGAGAATAATGATAAGATTAATTTTCTCATGCTGGGTGGTTTACAAAAAAATAAGTATATAAAAGTAAGTTTATGAAGGGCACTTTGTCCCCAGAAAAACGCTTTTGAAGAATATTTAACAAATCCAGAAAACAATGCCTAATGTTAGAATTTTCAGTTTTAAACGGTTATCTGAAGGAAGCTATTCCCGGATAAATAAATCTTTGGGATTTATCAGCATATCATGAAGGTGAGCATAAACATTTACCAATTGAACAATCGCTTCTTTTCCTTTATCTCCATTGTTAAAAGAAAAATCATTTACATATAATTCAATATGTTTTCGCATAATATCTTCTTCCATTTCCTGCGAATGTTCTTTTACGAATGGCGGAAGTGATGGATAGTTTTGAAAAGCGTATTCAATACTTTTCCTGATAAGGCTATCCACTTTTTTTATTAAGCTATCATTTAAACTTCGTTTGGCAACAATGCCGCCAAGGGGTATAGGACACCCGGTTTGTTCTTCCCAGAATTCACCTAAATCCAAAATCTTTTTCAATCCTTTTTTTTGATAGGTAAACCGGTTTTCATGAATAATAACACCCGCATCCACCTTGTCACACAGTAATGCGTCTTCAATTTTGCTAAATAACATAAATTCTTTTTTCCTGGCATTGGGAAATGCTTGTGAAAAAAGTAAATGAGCTGTTGTGTTTTCTCCCGGTATGGCTACTGTGCATTCCTCAATATGTAAAGCAGCTATTGGTTTTTTCGAAATTAATAAAGGTCCCACACCTTTTCCCAGTGCACCGCCGGAATTGAGCAATACATATTCGTTTCTTATAAGCGGCAAAACTCCAAAGCTAATTTTGGTTATATCTAATTTAACTTCTAATGCCCATTGATTTAATGTTTCCACGTCCTCCAATACCACATCAAAATCTAATCCTTCGGTATCAATTTTTTTATTAACTAAAGCATCAAAAATAAATGTATCGTTTGGGGAGGGAGAAAAGCCTATTGTAAGTTTTGAGTTCATTTTTGGTTACAGGTTTTCTAAAAGCCGGATTAATTCCTTATTAAGGTTATTTATGGAATCACTCATATTCCATTTCTTTTTATTTCTTTCTCCAATATAGTTAGAAACGCTTCTTATTTGTAAAAAAGGAATTTCTTCCATTAAACAAACATAATGTAATGCAGCTCCCTCCATAGATTCAACTACCGGGTTAAATTCCTCTTTATAAAAGTTTATCTTCTTTTTGTCAGTAGTTATTTCATTGACAGAAATACCGTTAACTGCTTTGAGTTTTATTCTTTTAAATAAATTTTTGTCTGGATTAATCAACCATCCTTTTTTATATGGGAACTGGTTGTGCGGAACCAATTTTAATTTAAATAAAGTTTTTAAGCTGTTTAATTCCACTACACTTTGGTCGGCAACTGTTTCCTGTTTTACAGCCACTACTGCTCCCAAAGGAACATTTTTGTCAAAACAACCTGCCACTCCCGCCTGTACAACAAGATCGGGTTTCTTCATGTTCAGCTGTTTGGTAAGGGCGTGTGCAGAAGCAGTAAGCCCAATGCCACTTACCAGCACATCAAGGTTAAAGTCAATATGCATCAGCTTTTCCGTGTTTCGGTAATGTTCCAGGAAGGGGGCTATCTCCATCGCAGTTGCGGCAACCAATAAACAATTCATGTGTGTAAAATAAATAAAGAACAAATGTCGCAAATACTTATTAATCGCCATGAAATATTAACTTTGCGGCCGCAAGGAATAATTATGGTGTATCTCACAAGAATAGAACATTTTAACGCAGCTCATAAATTGTACAACCCTAATTGGAGCCATGAGCAGAATGATGAAGTATTTGGTAAATGTGCCAATGAAAACTGGCACGGGCATAATTATGATTTATATGTTACGGTAAAAGGGATGCCCAGCCCCGACACTGGTTTTTTATACGATGTTAAAAAACTGAGTGTAATTATTAAAGAACATGTAATTGAAAAAGTTGACCACCGTAATTTAAATATTGATGTAGAGTTTATGAAAGGGAAAATGTGCTCAACCGAAAATCTTGCTGTTGGTATTTGGAACGAACTGGCACCTCACCTGCCTTCTGAAATAAAATTGCACTGTATTAAGTTGTATGAAACGGCAAGTATTTATGTGGAATACTTTGGTGAATAACCAGCGAACAATTTATTAATAATCCTGTTATACTGAATTCTATTTGTGTTGGGCTTGTCGTAAATACGACATTGCCTTACCACTGATTTTATGTAATTTGTAAATGAATATGAGTAAAAAAGTTGCCGTCTACAGGAAGGAACATTTTAATGCAGCACACCGCCTGCATAATCCCGACTGGAGTGAGGAAAAAAATAATGAAGTTTTTGGTAAATGTAATTTGCCGCATTACCACGGACATAATTATGAGCTTGAAGTTAAGGTAGTGGGTAAGCCGGATAAGAAAACGGGTTATGTAATGGATATGAAATTGCTTTCAGATTTAATTCAAAGAGAAGTGCATTCAAGATTTGACCATAAAAATCTAAATCTTGACACAAAGGAATTTAAAAATCTTAACCCTACTGCAGAAAATATTGTGATGGTTATTTATGATTTACTGCGGCCACACATTGATAAAAAAAACGATCTCCAAATCCGTTTATATGAAACACCAAGAAACTTTGTAGAATACCCGGTTTGATGTGATAATTTGGAGATAAGATGATGTACCAATGAGCGACAGGATTTCCAAATTTTCAAATTAATAAATTTTCAAATTGATATATGGCATATAAGAAAACTGAACAGTACGAGGATAAGATAACATCAGGCTTGATTGATTCTTACCGTAAGAGTCTCGCTTTACTGGGAGAAGACCCTGAAAGGGAGGGTTTATTAAAAACACCCGAGAGAGTGGCTAAAGCCATGCAGTATATGACACAGGGATACCAGATGGATGCATTAGCTATATTAAACTCTGCCAAGTTTCATGAAGATGTAAGTGAGATGATTGTAGTAAAAGATATTGAACTATACAGCATGTGCGAACATCATATGCTTCCTTTTTTTGGGAAAGCCCATGTGGCCTATATACCTAACGGATACATTACCGGCTTAAGTAAAGTAGCGAGGGTGGTGGATGTGTATTCAAGGAGATTACAGGTACAGGAAAGATTGACTACTCAGATATTGGGTGCCATCAAAGATGCATTAAATCCGTTAGGCGTGGCGGTAGTTATAGAAGCTCAGCATTTATGTATGATGATGCGTGGTGTGCAAAAACAAAATTCTGTGACTACCACTTCAGCATTTTACGGGGAATTTCAAAAGAACACTACCCGAAGTGAGTTTTTGAAACTGATTACGGCTGATTTGATGGGGAGAAGGTAGTTTTTAAAACAAATAAAAAGAATCCCGGTAATCTACCGGGATTTTCTTTTTTTTGCAATAAGTAAATTGATAGTTTATGTCACATGCATTTGTATTTCCGGGGCAAGGCTCCCAGTTTAAAGGGATGGGTAAGAATTTATATGATAATAATGCCTCGGCTAAAAGATTATTTGAACAGGCCAATGAAATTCTTGGATTCCGTATTTCTGATATCATGTTTGAAGGAACAGATGAGGATCTGAAACAAACAAATGTTACTCAGCCAGCTGTATTTCTCCATTCAATTGTGGCTTATAAAACTATTGAAGGGACTAAGCCGGATATGGTTGCCGGTCATTCTCTCGGTGAATTTTCTGCTTTGGTTGCCAATGGAGCTTTGAGTTTTGAAGATGCGTTGAAATTAGTTTCCATCCGGGCACAGGCTATGCAAAAAGCATGTGAGTTAAATCCTTCTACTATGGCTGCCGTATTAGCACTGGCTGATGATAAGGTGGAAGAAATATGCGAAGCAGTTTATAAAGAAACAGGTGAAGTAGTAGTGCCAGCCAATTATAATTGTCCCGGTCAGTTAGTCATTAGTGGTTCTCTGAAAGGCATTGATATTGCCTGTGAACGCATGAAAGCAGCAGGAGCGAAGAGGGCATTGGTATTGCCGGTAGGAGGTGCATTTCATTCACCCTTGATGGAGCCCGCCAGGGAAGAATTGCAGGCAGCTATTGAAGCTACTTCTTTTTATTCACCAACTTCTGCTGTATACCAGAATGTTGTTGCCAAAGCTGTATTGGACAGAGATGAAATAAAGAAAAATTTAATTGACCAGTTAACCAGTGCTGTTCGATGGACACAAAGTGTGCAATCAATGATTGCTGATGGCGCGGATAAGTTTACAGAAGTTGGCCCGGGCAAAGTATTACAGGGATTGGTACAAAAGATTGATAAAGCAATGCAGGTAGATGGAGTAAGTTAAGAGCAATGCTGAGGTTGTTCTATACTCTTTATGGTTATAACAAATAATCATCAAAATGAAATTAGATCTTTATCAAATTGACGCTTTTACAGATAAAATGTTTGGCGGTAATCCTGCCTGCGTGGTACCGCTAACTCAATGGCTGCCTGACGAAACGCTTTTAAAAATTACCGGAGAAAATGCGGTAGCTGAAACTGCTTTTTTTATTGATGAAGGAGATAAAATTCATTTGCGTTGGTTTACTCCAGAAATTGAAATGGATTTATGCGGGCATGCCACACTGGCCACCGCCTATGTACTAAAAACAATTCTGAAATATCAGAAAGATTCAATAACTTTTAAAACAATTAGCGGTGAGCTTTTTGTAACGGTTGATAAAGAATTATATACTCTGGATTTTCCTTCCAGGAAACCTGTGCCATCAGTTTTACCAGCAATAATTAAAGACTCGCTCAATAAACAGCCAATTGAAGTTCTCAAATCAAGAGATTTTGTTTTGGTTTATCAAACAGAACAGGATATCAGGGAAATACAAATCAACCGGCAAGTATTTGATCAAATAAATCTTGATCCTGGCGGAGTAGTCATTACTGCAAAAGGCAGCACCTGCGATTTTGTTTCAAGATATTTTACCTCACAGGCATCAATACTGGAAGATCCTGTAACAGGCTCATCACATTGTTCATTAATTCCATTTTGGAGTAAGCGGCTCAACAAAAAGGAAATGTTAGCGATGCAATTGTCTGCAAGAACCGGAAAATTATTTTGTACAGATAAGGGTAACAGAGTTTTAATTGGCGGTAATGCTAAAATTTATTCAATTGGTTCATTATGGACTGAATAATCATTAAGCTATGTAAAGCTTTGAAAATTCTAAATCAAAAAAGTTATACATTAACACTGCAGTTTATCCATTCCGCATCAAACGATGCGTTATATTTTTTATAAAAATTAATAGCCGGTTCATTCCATTCCAGCACTTGCCATATAATTCTATTGAAACCTTTTTCTTTAGCTTCCTCAATTAATTTATCCATTAATAATTTACCAATACCTTTTCCTCTTGCTGCTTCAGTTACAATTATATCTTCTAAATACATAGCTTGTCCTTTCCAGGTACTGTAACGGATATAGTATAAAGCAAATCCAGGAATGATATTGTTTTCTTCAGCAACAAAAGCCCGCCAGACGGGCTTATCCCCAAAGCCGCTTTCTGTAAAATGTTCTATTGTTACCGTTACTTCCTCCGGTGCTTTTTCATATAAAGCCAGTTCTTTAATTAATTCCAGTAAACGTGGACAATCTTCTTTAACCGCTCTTCTAACAGTTATACTCATGCTTTTTTAGTTCTAATTTTAAGTTTATTATTTCTCATTTCTTATATCCCGGTCCTTTTACAAATCTTCCGGGAGTATTACCTGTATGTTCTCCATCTTTTAAAACTTGTACACCATTTACAAAAACATGAATCATCCCATCTGAATACTGGTGCGGTTTATCAAAAGTGGCATTGTCTTTAACTTTTGAAGGATCGAAAATAACAATGTCTGCATAATTTCCAACTTTCAATTCACCTCGTTTTTGCAATTTCAAATGTTTGGAAGGAAGGTTAGCCAATTTATAAATAGCCTGTTGCAGGGAAACAACTTTTTCATCGCGGCTGTATTTGCCAATCACTCTGGCAAAATTTCCATAAGCTCTGGGGTGTGCATTTGATTTTAAAAAAACACCTTCAGGGGTGTAAGATGCTTCATCACTTCCAAAACTTACCCATGGTAAAGCCACCTGTTTTTTCACATTGTCTTCATTCATTAAAAAATAAGCAACACCAACCCTGGTGCTGTCCTGTATAATTAAATCCATGGCTGTTTCTTCCGGACGGGTGCCGCGAATTGTTGCAACTTCAGGTAATGTTTTACCGGTGAGTGTTTTTAATGAATCCTGTTTGAATGCCAGTAATAAAACATGCTCTGCACCATCGGCACCGAAGTATAAATTTTCCCAATCCGTTGCATCTGTATTCATTGCTTTTGCGATTTGTTTTCTTATGGCAGCATCGTGCAGCCGTTGCCATAATTTTCCAAAACCGCCATCCTGTAATGAAGGAGGAAAAGCAGAGGTCATTCCTGTTGCACCAGCTAAATAAGTATACATATCTGCAGTAACATCCAGTCCTTCTTTTCTTGCTCTTTCCACTCTTTTAATTACACTATCCATTTTTCCCCAGTTATTTTTTCCGGCAGCTTTCAAATGAAATATTTCAACAGGAATATTTGCTTCTTTAGATATAGTTATAATTTCTTCCACTGCTTCCAGTAATTTATTTCCTTCGCTGCGCATATGGCTTGAATAAGTTCCTCCATATTTTGATGCTTCTTTTGATAATTCAATCAACTCATCTGTCTTGGCAAAAAAATCAACGGGATATATCAATGCATTGGTAACACCTAAGGCGCCTTCTTCCATTGCCTGTCTTACCAATAATTTCATGCTGTCCAATTGAGCAGGAGTGGGAGCTTTATTATCTTCTCCAATTACATATTGACGAACAGCACCCGTCCCAACAAAAGAGGCAATATTGCAGGAGATTCCTTTCTTTTCTAAGAAATTCATGTATTCGCCTAAGGTGTTCCATTCCACTTTGTATTTGATATCACCCTGTCCATCCTGCAACTGCTGTTTCATTTTCGGGTTAAGCGGACCCATGCTAAACTCTCCAAAAATTTCAGTAGTTACTCCTTGCCGTATATCACTTTGTGACCTTCCATCCTGTATCAATGCATCTTCCGAATGGCCCATCATATTAATAAAACCCGGAGCTACAGCATTGCCTTTAGCATCAATTTCATTTTTGGCTGATGCATTGGATAAATCACCAATAAAAGCAATAGTGTCATTTTGAATAGCGATATCACCTTTAACTGGTTCTCTGCCATTACCATCATATATCATTCCATTGCGAATGATGGTATCGTATTGCTGTTTTGTTTTGCAGGAAAAGAAGCAACTGACTGCAACTAAAAATAAAAGAAAGGAACGCATAAGCATAAGTTTTAAAGTTGATAATTATTGACGTTTTATTATTGTGCCCGGGTATGCCCGGGTAGTTTTTTTATTTTCAAAAACAACCACACCATTCACTAAAACCGCTTCTATACCATCTGAAATTTTAAGGGGCTCCTTAATAGTGGCATTATCTTTTACCGTTTCGGGATTAAAAATAACAATATCAGCAAAATAACCATTTTTCAGCTCTCCTCTCATTTGTATGCCTGTATTATGCGCAGCTAATTTTGTCATTTTGTAAATAGCTTCCTGTAAACTTATGGTTTTTTCCTCACGTACATAATGACTAAGTACACGGGTAAAAGCGCCACGTCCACGCGGGTGACCTCCATCGGAAGCACCATCAGAACAAAAATTAGTATGATTCCACTGAATTAGGTTTTTAATATCCGATTCACTCATGGAAGAAGTAGCAATTACTCCTTCATCACATTCCTTATTATTTTTCTTTTCCCATGTTTCCACCCTGGCAATTAACTCTATGAGCATTTTAGCTGGTGATTTATTTTCCAATGTTGCAATGTCTGCTACACTTTTTCCAACATATTCGGGTTGCACTTCATAACTGCTGAGAATAATATCCTGAGGCATTGTAATTTCTTTTAAAATATATTCTGCTTCTTTTTCATCAGTAAAATTTCTGTCGGGGAAAAATACACGGATAGTAGAATGCCAGTATGCATAGGGGTAAATATCAGCGGTAATATCAATGCCGCTGCTTCTTGCTTTTTCTAATAAGGAGATAACACTGTCTGCTTTACCCCACAGGCTATGCATGGCTAATTTGAAATGACTTATCTGAACCGGAATTTTTGCTTCTTTGCCAATATTGATGACTTCATTTACAGCATCCCAAAAATAACGATCCTCACTTCGGATATGACTGATATATCTTCCTTTGTACGGTCTAACTTCTTTTGCTAATTGCAACACTTCCTCTTTGTTTGAATAAATGCCGGGGTCATATTCCAGTCCGGTTGATAAACCCAGTGCGCCTTCTTCCATATCCTGCCGCAGCATTTTTTTCATACTGTCTATTTCAACAGGTGTTGCAAAACGTTTAAAATCTTTTCCCATCACAAGGTTCCTTAAAGTATTATGGCCACAATAAGAAGTGATGTTTACGGCAACAGGTGTATCTTTTAATTGCTGGTAGAATTTTGATAATGGAAATTCAGAGAAACCATCCTGCCCGGTAATGATAGTAGTAATGCCCTGGCTTGTGGCTGCAAGGAAATCACGATGCTGAAATAAACTTCCTGCATGGTGACTGTGTGTATCAATAAAACCGGGGGCCACTGCATTTCCTTTAGCATCAATTTCGTTTTTTGCGGTTGCATTGGATAAATCACCAATAAAAGCTATGGTATCATTAATAATTCCAATATCTCCTTTAAATGGTTTGCCACCATTGCCATCGTAGATCATCCCATTATGGATAATGGTGTCATATTGTTGTTTTGCAGAGCAGGAATAAAGAAAATAAAATACAGGAAGCAGTAATACAATTTTGTGTCGTGATGATATCATGTTAATCTTTTAATCAGGTAAATCTATTTTTTTCTGGTTGCTTTAAATGTTCCGTTTGGCTGAATGAAATAAACTACATTATATTCTCCTTTTTTATTAGCTTCAAAACGTACACTAAACCGACTCAGAGCTTTTAAGTTAAATTCATCTTTTTTTACCGGTGCCAATTCATAATCTGGCTGACCTTCAATGCTCGCCCATAGAATATCACCTCCCCGGACGGTAAATTTTATCACCTGCGGACCCAATTCAAATTCACCTGCATATTTTTTTAAATCTTTTTTATCAACTTTAATTTGCTATCATTAATAGCTATTCCCATGAAGGAAGCGGTAAAGGCTTTAGTACGGGAGCCAATGGCAAATAAAGTATTCTCAGTAACAGGGTTTTTATTTTTATAATCCCGGTAGCGAAATCCTCCCGTATATATTATTTTATTTTTTTCTACCACGGCAAAACCTACACCTGCACCATGCCAGTCTTTTAAAACTTTAGTTACAAAAGTGTCGAGCCCGGCCAGCCTTTTATCGGTTGGCTTTTGGGCAAAAATGTATTGACTTGTTAAAGCAAAGACAAGCAAAAGAATTTTTCTCATGTCAACTTTTTAAGTTAGTTGTGAAAGGAAGATAAAAGTTACGACAAAAACTTTGAGCAATCTGTCCATGAGGTTTTGTAGTTCGTTTGGGAATTAGATGTTTAAAAATAGCCGGGGATAGAAACTTTTTTTTGGACGGATCTTTTTAAATTGTGCCATAATACTTAACTAATCCAACTTAGATGAAAGAAATGTTGCAGCAGTATGCTGCGTATAACTTCTGGGCCAATCAAAAAATTACTGAAGCCATTCTTAAGCTGGACGAAAATCTGTACCAACAAACAGTAGCCAGCAGTTTCCCCAGTCTTTATGCTACCATTTTGCATATGTTGAATGCGGAAAGTATCTGGTGGCAGAGAATGAAGTTGAAGGAACGGATTGATGTGCCTGCGGAAAATTTTAAAGGTAGTATGCAGGAACTGGTGAATGAGCTGCTGGATCAAAACCGGCAATGGCAGGAATGGATAAACAATGCTTCACCTTCTGCTCTTGAGCATGTATTCGCTTACCAGAACAACAAGAAAGAACAGTTTAAGCAACCCATTTATCAAATGATTCATCATGTGTTTAATCACGCCACTTATCACCGCGGGCAGTTAGTAACCATGATGCGGGCATTGGGTGTGGATAAAATTCCGCAGACGGATTTTATAGCCTGGAGCCGGAAGAAATAAATAGCTTTTCAGCTAGAAATTTTGTAGTTTTAAAATACATAAAATAAAATCTCCACTTGGTCTTAGAATAAATTTAAAAAGGAAATAAAGATTCCGGCACAACATTAAAAAAAATCTGCTTTTAGATATTGGAGATTGGGTGAAACCGGGAGATGAAATTTGCGTTTTAGGAATTCTAATCAGACAGGGCTATTAGTATAACAGTGCCATCCGTTCATTATGGACCCCAGCTTTTCATTACTGTACAATCATGAAACCGGTATTAAAATTTGCTATTTTTATTTTACTGGCAGGAATTATTTATATCACTTCCTGCAAAAGAGAGTATTCTTATGAAGGTGGGCCTAAAAACAACCAGCCACCCATTGCTAATGCAGGTAATGACACCATTATTATTTTACTGGACGATTCTGTTATGCTCAATGGAAGTGCTTCCAGCGATCCCGATGGCAGCATCAGTAGCTATCAATGGACAAAAATTTCAGGCCCTGCTTGAAATAAAAGATATTGCTACAAAGACTTCTGTCCAAGCCTGCCTGTTCCAGCCGAATGCCATTTTCAGCACTGTATTAAAAAACAATAAGATAGTTTTTTTCACGGGAGAAGGAGGAGTGAAAAACAAATTCGATATCTACGATATTGATGCGAACACTTGGTCAATTGGTATGCTGCAGCAGAAATATACGGTGCTTCCATTATTTCTGTAAACAATACAATTTATGTAGCTGGTGGATATGTGAATGGTATTTTATCAAACCAGGTGTGGAAGCTGGAAATATAATACAGTAAACAGATTTTGTTTTGTGAGGCAGAAAGAAGTAAAAATTTAATATGCCGGTTCTGCACTTATTTTTTGTAGTTGTTTAAGCAGACAATATTTTTTATAAGTGTACCAGGATGTGATCCACGCACAAATAAAACCTTCCTTGCCATCAAGGAATCCCAATCTGAAAAAATAATTCTGCATAAAGGAGAAGGCAGGCGATATAAAAATTTTTAAAAAACCTCCACGTTTCCCCTGTCTTAAATATTTTTCTGCAGAAAGGTTTGCATACAGCATCATTTTATTTCTGTAATCAGCCGTGTCTTTAATGGTGTAGTGAAGTATATAACCGGCTAATGTTTTTATTTCTACCCCTGGCTGTACAAATAGTTTTTCGTGAACAACCTCCTCGTCTGTCTTTATTCCTTTCCGGTTACCAAGCCTTATATGTGCATCATTGCCCCATTCTCCAAAGCGTATGAGTTTTTTACCAAAAAAGTTTTTCTATTTTAATTTATATACTTTTTTTATGCCGCTAAAATCAATAGTTAAAATGGATTGTTTCAGCACCTCATCAGGTATTTCATCTGTATCAAGCATCAGTATCCAGTTGTATGCAGCCAGTTGTGCCGCCTTCCATCTTGTTTTGCCATAACCTTCCCATTGCGCATTAATTAAACGGGCATGGTATTGTTCAGCTAAATCTTTTATGTCGTTGGTCTTGCCGGTATCATAAATTAAAATTTCATCGCCTAATGCTTCCACACTTTTTAAAGAGCGTCTTAGCCCGGTTGAATTATTGCAGCAAATAATTACAATCGATAAGGGCATATGATGGATGGTTTAACTGTACTATACAAATTACAACAGATAAAGGATGATTGCAAACTGATGGATAATAAAAATCCCGCAGCTGCGGGATTTTTATTATAAAATGCTTTTCGATTTATTATTTATGGTTCCCATCCTGTTCATTTATCATCCATTCTGCATCTGGCTTTATCATAGAATCGGGCAAAATTTGGTTTCTTTGATTTTAGAAGTAACATTTTGGAGCCGACTGCTGACTCAGGGCATAAACTTAAAGAAAGTATAATAACTAAAGCTAATGAATTCAATGGCTCTTTTTTCGTTTGAAAAAATCATTTGTTTTATAAAGATCAAAAAATAGCTTAGCTATTATATGCCCATTTAATTAATGTTGCTCCCCATGTAAAACCACCACCAAAAGCGGCAAGTACAATATTGTCGCCTTTCTTTAATTGTTTTTCCCATTCCCATAAGCATAAAGGAATAGTTCCTGCTGTTGTATTTCCATAACGTTGTATGTTCAGCATTACTTTTTCCTGGCTTAATCCCATCCTGTCTGCGGTAGCATCAATTATTCTTTTATTTGCCTGGTGAGGAACTAACCAGGCAATATCTTCACCAGTTAAATTATTTCTTTCTAATAACTCTGCACTCACATCTGCCATTCCTTTTACAGCAAACTTAAATACCGGCTGACCATCCTGGTATATAAAATGTTCTTTTGCCAATACTGTTTCAACAGATGGTGGTTTTAAGGAACCACCTGCTTTCATGTGAAGATATTTGCAGCCACTTCCATCGCTTCTTAATATACTGTCTGCTACACCATATCCTTCTTCATTTGGTTCAAGTAAAACTGCGCCGGCCCCATCGCCAAAAATGATGCAGGTAGCACGGTCACTGTAATCTACAATAGCACTCATTTTATCAGCTCCGCATACTACTACTTTTTTATAACGTCCGCTTTCTATTAATGAAGCGCCTAATGTCAATGAATATAAAAAACCCGAACAGGCAGCCGATACATCAAAGCCCCATGCATTTTTGGCACCCAATTTATCACAGGCAATATTAGCGGTAGCGGGGAAAAGCATATCAGCAGTTACTGTGGCTACAATCAGGCAATCAATTTCCAACGGATCAATACCTCTTTTTTCACACAATTGTTTTATTGCAGGCACTACCATATCGGAAGTCGCCTTTCCTTCACCTTTTAAAATTCTTCTTTCTTCAATACCGGTGCGGGTAAGTATCCATTCGTCGTTGGTATCAACCATTTTTTCCAAATCAAAATTGGTCAGTTTGTCTTCTGGAACAAAACCACCAACAGCGGTAATGGCGGCAGAAATTTTTTGAATCATGAGCAGTTTTAAATTTTAAAAGAGTGGCAAAATTACAATTCCAACTTATACCACCCTAAAAACAAACCAACCCGTGTTGAGAACTTGTATTGATAATATAGAATCCATTACTTTTGAGTCAGTCAACTATATTATGATAGCTTATTTAAACGGAATATATACATACAAATCGCCGGCTGTGGTGCATATGGAAGTAAACGGGGTAGGGTATGAAGTGCAGATTAGCTTGAATACTTACTCAAAAATACAGAAACTTGATAAAGGTATTTTGCACACCTGGTTGCAGGTAAAGGAAGATGCTCATGTGTTATTTGGTTTTTTTGATAAGGCTGAAAAAGAGATGTTCCTGCACCTGGTAAGTGTGTCCGGAGTAGGAGCTTCTACCGCCAGGATGATGCTCTCTTCAACACAACCCGATGAATTACAAAGGGCTATTTTGCAGGGTGATGAAAAGCTATTGGAAAGCATAAAAGGAATAGGCAAAAAAACCGCCCAGCGACTGATACTGGAATTGAAAGATAAACTACAAAAATCTTCAACAGGAATAAATATTTCCGCATTGACTTACAATACTTTGGAGCAGGATGCGTTAAATGCACTGATGGCTTTGGGCATTGCCCGTCCGGCGGGAGAAGCAGCTATCCGCAAGGTACAATCTGCTCACCCCGGAATTACTGAAGTAGAGGCCCTCATTAAAAAAGTTTTACAGGTAATATAATTTTAATTTCAGGGACAACCAGCTTAGAGAATAAATTGACACCAGGTAAGATTTACATATACGCCTTATCGGTACTGCTTGCTGTACTCGCTGTATTATCTGCTTCAGCGAATGAAGCACATTTTACAAAAACTCCTTATTTCATTTACCCCGACACATCAAAACCGGATTCTTTAAAATATCCCATCAGCGACAGGAGGGGAGATGCTTATACTTCTTCGGGACGAAAAACATTTGATTTAAAAGACCCATCTAATATTACCGATTCAGTTGAATACGATCCCAAAACAAAGCAATATTATATAGTAGAAAA
>JBLMVP010000153.1:0-3345 GCA_050256755.1 Sphingobacteriales bacterium
CCGCCTGTACAGAAAAATCATTGTTGCCCGGGTTTTGCATCCACCCCCTGGCTAATTGTAAAAACTTATCGTCTAAGCTTCCCAAACCATACCTGGAATACATTTCCATATAATTATTAAGAGAGGGATGGTTTTTAAGAAGGGCCAGATCATTTATGAGTGAAATGTTTTCGAAATAAAGAACAATGAGGTGCATGACAGCCGCACCTAAACCCGAAATCAAATAAAAAGTTAGAAATTTTTTGGGTCCCCAGTAATTTTCTAATGTGCTCCCAAACATCCATAATGCAAACATGTTAAAAAACAAATGCGGAAAACTGCCGTGCATGAATAAATAAGTAATTAACTGATGCGGCTTGAAAAGAGATGATTTAACATTATGCAAAGCAAATGTATCTGTAACCCACCCACCTCCTGTTGCTTCAAAAGTAACCTGGCCCAAATATACCAGTGCATTAATAATAAGCAGGTTCTTTATAATAAAAGGCAATATTTCAAAACGACCTGGCCTGAATTCTGTCATTTGTAAAAGTTTAAATATTGAAATTCGTTACAATTAATTACAAGCTTACGTTAAAAATAGTTTAGCGCAAGCGCAAAGCCACTACATTTTCTATATGATGTGTGTGCGGAAACATATCCACCGGCCGGATGGCCTCTATTGCATATTTTTCACCCAGTAATTGCAGATCTCTTGCCTGCGTAGCCACATTACAACTAACATATACAATACGCGGAACTTCTATCTCTAACAGTTTTTTTACCAGCTTTTCATGCATGCCTACTCTTGGTGGGTCGGTAATAATAACGTCCGGCTTACCATGCTGCGCAAAAAAATCATCTGTACAAATATCAATAACATCGCCGGCAAAAAACTCTGCATGGCTGATTTTATTTAATACAGCATTTTCTTTTGCATCATCAATGGCTTCTTTAATTGTTTCCACCCCAATAATCTTTCCTGCCCGGCTACTTACAAAAATGCCGATGCTTCCTGTGCCGCAATACAAATCATACACTGTTTCTTTTCCCGTTAAACGGGCCATATCCCTTGTAACCTGGTACAACTTTTCACCCTGGTATGTATTGGTTTGAAAAAATGACTTGGGACCTATTTTAAAATAAAAATCCTCCAGCTTTTCCAGCACATATCCATTGCCAGTATAAACCTGCGGATTTAAATCATATAAACTATCGTTGTGCTTTATATTGATAGTATATAACAGGGTAGTGATTGAAGGAAATGCTTTCATCAATTCACCCATTAGTAAATTTCTTTTTTCCTTATCATCATGACCCAAAACAACGTTCACCATTATCTCACCTGTTGTACACATACGTAACTGCATGGTACGGAGAAACCCAGCATGCTGTTTGATATCATAAAATGAAAATCCATTTTTCTTTCCAAACTCTTTTACCCAGTTGCGAATAGCATTGCTTGGTTCAGCCTGGAGAAAGCATTCATTAATATCAACTACTTTATCAAAAACACCCTTGGCATGAAAACCCGCCACATCCTGTTCTCCATTGATGTTTTCATTATGCAGTTCTTCTTTCAGCAAAAACCTCTTGTTGCCAAAAGTGTATTCCATTTTGTTGCGGTAACGGGTATTCTTTTCTGCTCCAATAATGGGTTGTATCTCCGGTAGCTCAACCTTACCAATTCTCTTTAACTGATCTTCTACCTGCTGTTGTTTGTACTGGAGTTGTTTTTCGTAACTCAGCATTTGCCACTGGCATCCGCCACATACACCAAAATGGGTACAAAAAGGTTGAATCCTGTCAGTAGAATAAGTATGATATTGGGTTACAATCCCCTCACCCCAGTCTTTTTTGCTTTTAAATAAAAACACATCTGCCACATCACCCGGTACTGCATTTTCAATAAATATAACTTTACCGTTTACCCTTGCTATAGACTTACCTTCAGCTGCATAGCTCTCCACCAATATTTTTTCCAGCGTAATTTTTTTATTTTTCCTTTTCACGTCGCAAAAATAACGCATAAATCAGGTTCCTTTCCGTTATTACCCTTTACATTCTTTTAACAGGCTAACCCTTTGTTTTAAATATCTTTACGAATCAATTTTGCACCGTGAAAAAACTACTGACAGCCTTTATATTTCTTTCTTTTGCCGCAACCGCCCAAACGGGTTACAGCGTTACCGCTTCTTTTAAACCTTTTACCAAAGGATATTTATACCTCGGTCATCATTTTGGCGTCAAAAAGATATTGGTAGATTCTGCTTTAATCAACAATAAAGGGGTAGTTGTTTTTAAAGGAAAAGAAAAGCTGCCCGGGGGCATTTACCTTATCGTTAATCCGCAAAAGAGTACCTATTATGAAGTGCTGATGGATGATCAACAAAACTTTACGGTTAGCGGAGATACTGCTGACCTTGTTAATTCTATAAAAGTTACCGGCTCGTTTGAAAATGAAATCTTTTTAAATTACCAGAAAAGCTCTGCTCAGAAGTTCAAGCAAATTCAAAAATTAAATAATCAACTGGCGCAGGCAAAAACAAAAAAAGATTCTTCAGCAGTTGAAACACAGATAAAAGAAGTAAATAAAGCCAACCAGGCATACCGGGCTAATATCATTAAAAAATACCCTAACTCTTTAATGGCGGCGCTGTTTAATACATTAAAAGAACCTATTACCCCGGATCATTTACAAAACCCCAAAAGCCATAAAGACTCCGCTGATGCTTATTACTATTATAAAAGCCATTACTGGGATGACGTAAACTTCACAGATGTAAGATTACTACGTACTCCTTTTTTTGAAAGTAAACTGGAAAGGTATATGCAAAAGGTAATTGTGCAGGACCCTGACAGTGTTAAGAATGAAGTGGACTGGATTGTGTTATACAGCCGGGCTAATAAAGAAATGTTTAAGTACTTTGTTACAAAGTTTACCAGCGATTATTTTTATCCTAAGATAATGGGGCAGGATGCAGTGTTCCTGCTGTTGTTTCAAAAATATTATTTGCCGGGAGAAGTAGATTGGTTCAACGAACAGCAAATGAAAGAAATAAATAACCGCGGCTACAGTTTAATGGCTAATCAATTAGGGGATTTAGCTGCTGATTTAAGACTTTTAGATACTGCAGATAAAGAAAGAAATCTTTATTCTGTTACTGCCCCATTCACTGTTGTTTGTTTTTGGGATCCTGATTGCAGCCATTGCCGTGAAGAGGTTCCGAAACTAGACTCCATGTACAAGGCAAAATGGAAAGGTATGGGCATTGCGTTGTACAGTGTATTAATGGATTCTCTGAGAGTTGATAATAAATTAAGCTGGGATAAAATGGGAGCAATAAAGAAGAAATGGCTGGGTTT
>JBLMVP010000154.1:0-4243 GCA_050256755.1 Sphingobacteriales bacterium
TAACCTTAATGTTGCATTCAATGCGCTATTATTTTGAGGAATGATAGAATAATAACGTTGAATACCTGTAGTTAACCCGGTTCCGCTTTGTGGCACATGACCTCTTCTGATGGTTACACCTCCCAGGTTAGCAGAGCTTGTTATCGTTGCTCCAAGGTTGCCCGCATTTACTGATGCAGGTGCATTCATGCTTTGTGTGATCTCAATAAAACCACCAGTAGATCCGGTAATGCGATTGTTTTCCGATTCACCTGCGATGTTTGCACCTGTTGCCATCAGTATATTGCTCCCGTTCAAGTCCAATTGTCCCGAAATAAAGTTGATAGATGAGTTGATGCTGATATTTCTGTTCAAAAATATTTTGCCACCATTTGTTTTGTTTATTTCCAGTATCCCGATCACAGGCATGCTTGCTCCTTTTATAGCGGAGGCTTGTGTGCCTGTGAATTTAAATCCGCCTTCTCCGGCTGCCTGGTTGATAGTGCCATCATTGTCCAGGTCTATATCTGATAGAACAATAGTGGCTCCGCCGGCAGTTTTAAGTATTGCACCCGCTGACACTTTTAGCTGGGCGTTTATATTTATACCAGCCAGTATCATCAGTACAAATGTTATAATTGATTTCATAAAATTCATTTATTGAGCAATGATAGAATCATATTTGCATCTGTACCTTTTTCCTTTATTAAACGGTGTTTGTCGTTTAGTAAATGGTATCAGACATAATTCTTGCTTTGGTTTTTTAGGTAAAACCAAATGACGATTAAAATAAATATGTATTTCGCCAAACCTGGTATACAATAATTACTGAAAACAAAAATTTTCACCCTTACGTCCAACTATTATGTCCCCGGAACTTTTTCCAGAGATACTATTATTCAGATTGCTGTTTACTTAAATTCAAATAAAGGGTGTCTGGATTTTTTAATAGTAATTCATTAAAACGGTCTTTGAGCTTACACCACTTTCTACGCTTTATCCGGAATTATATGCCCTTCACTAAAGTAAACCGGCCATTCGCTCAGTAGTACTCGAATCCGGCATATAGATGAAGTAATATTGATTTTTAATTTGAAAATGATGACAATAATCCTGGTGATATTAATGATAAGGAGAGTGAAAAAGTGGAGATCGGTTCATCATTTTTTGAGATCATTAGCAGCACAAAATTGACTTCTTACTTATTCCAGCCATAAACCTTCTCTCTCATAGCACTTGGTTCGAATGCTCCGGAAACGGGGCATTTCTTTTTACAATTGTAATAATAAATTTTTTAATGGACCAGTATAGAAGTTTTTTTGAACGATAATTATTCCAGTCTATATAATTATTGCCAGCAGCACAAGTGCTCCTACGAGAATCAGGAACATAATGAAGTCATTCAGCTTTTCTTTATCGAATTTTATCTTACCCGGTAGTTTCATAAATCAAAACTACAAAAGTACATCCCGCATAAGATATCTCTATTAGCCACTGGCAGGTTTCATTGTGTAAATGGCAGAACAATTTTATTGGCCTGTTCTTTATTTACCAGTAAATAGCCTGTAGCAACCTCCGGATAGTATTTGCCTAATTTCCCTTTTTCGTACTGATAGTTTTGGTCCGTTAATAAATTTTAAACCAAAAAACATTAATCATTCTCTAAAATCTTAAAATTATCAACAATGAAAAAGCAAATTCTTATTCTCGCAATTGGTATCATACCAGGATTATTTATTTCATGCAGTAAGCAGCAACATGATTTGCCTTTGACGGGCCAAAGTAACAATGAAGAGTTCGCAACCTCAAATGCTTCAGCAAACAGAAATAATATTGATCCGTTAACTGTAAACCTTGAAGGTTGGTACACTTTTGATAATACATTAAAAGATAAAGCGGGTAAACTGCCTGATGCACAACCAACAAGCAGAATATATTATTTTGGTAAAGACAGGAAAGGAAATTTAAAAGGCGCCATGTCATTTGACAGCACCTATGGACTTACTATTGCCAATGTGCCTCAGCAAACACACACCTCGCTTTCAGCATGGGTTAAATTTATTTACCCAAGGACTACTATTGCAATTATGGCTGGCGACGGGGGAGCAGGCCCTAACTTGTTCCAGTCTGAGAATGTTTATTCGTACAGCGTTTTTGTAGACACTTATGGAAGTGTTGGGCCGCAGGGAGGATTCAGCGCAAATAATAATTGGCATCACCTGGTGGTAACCTATGATGGATCAGTTATGAAATTTTATGTCGATGGATCACTTTTCAGCAGTTATAGCTACGCTGGTACAATAACAGCAACAAAAGTTAAATATTATATTGCCAAAACATGGTTTGGTGAATATTGGAGAGGTTATGTTGACGATCTTCGCTTTTATAGCCGTACACTTTCATCAAAAGATGTATTGGCTTTATATAACCAATAAAAATTTTTATTAGCAATAAATTTTAAGCCTGTCGGGAGACAGGCTTTTATTTTTTAAGAATGCAATTCATCATCTAAAATTTTTTTTGCCGGATAATAATCAGCAAATACCTGAGAGTAATATTTCTACGATGAAAAAATAATGCAGTTATAGATTTGAATTATTAAAAAATTGTTTATGAAAAAAATATTTTTATTCGGCTTAATTATCAGGATTATACTCCTGGTTACGATAATCATCAGCTATACTATAGCTGTAAAAGCGCAAAGTGTTGCAGTTAATACAACCGGTACACCTGCAGATGCAACTGCTATGCTTGATATTGCCAGCACTTCAAAAGGATTTCTTGCTCCAAGAATGACAACTGCACAAAGAACCGGTATTGTTTCGCCAGCTAATGGGTTACTTGTTTTTGATACTGATACAAAATCTTTCTGGTATTTTTCAACTGCATGGAAAGAAGTAAGTATTACAGGAGCCGGAAGTTTTTCACTTCCATACAGTGGTAGTTTTTCTGACCCTGGTAAAATTTTTTCCATTAATAATACCGATTCTTCAAATGGAGCTATAGCTGTATATGGCAGGGGTGGAACGACAGGTATTGGCATCACTCCGGGAATTAATATTGGTGTTTGGGGTGATAATTCAAGAGGTCTTGGTGTGCTTGGCACGAGTGTCAGAGGTGTGGGTACCTACGGACTTTCTTTCCAGAATCATGGAGTTTACGGATATACTTCAGACAATGCATTTGCAGGTGTGTATGGATCGCATGCTAATAATGGTGCAGGTGTTTGGGGTGAAACAAGTGCAGGAGGGAAAGGTATATTTGGACAAAGCTCAGGATTATCCGGCAATGCAGGTTTCTTTGAAAATACTAATACTTCAAATGATGCGAATACCCTGATTGCACAAAATTTCGGTTTGGGAAGTGCAGGTTATTTTTCCACAAATAATGTGAATAGTATTATACCGACTGTATTTATCCAAAATAGTACAAAGGGATACGGGTTGCAGGTTTACCATGCTGATGTTGGAACCACAGCGGCAATTTATGCAAATCATGGCGGCAGCGGTAATGCTATTGCAGGTATGAGTAATTTGGGAAGGGCTGGATTTTTCGAGACTCTCAACGCTTCCAATTCTGCAGCAACAATGTCTATTATCAATTACGGAGCCGGACAAGCTTTGGAATTGGGTAACTTTAATACTACTTCAACGACTCCTATGATACAGGCTGCCTCCTATAACTTAGGTAATGGACTGGAGGTTCACCTGTCAAATCAGGACAACTTTGGTGCAGCGGTCTATGCTTATACTAATGGTGGTGGCCAGGGCATACAAGCAAAAAGCGATAAAGGTATTCCCGGTTTATTTAAAATTGAGAATAGTTTAAATGCCAGTACAGCGTTATACGCTTCTACAGACGGAAGCGGATCTGGTTTAATGGTTGAAAATTTCTATGTTGGAACTATTAGCAGCCTTGCTACATTCAGAAAAAGTGGAAATAATGTAGCCCGCATAGATGGAACTGGAAAAGGATTTTTCAATGGCGGCACTCAAAACAGCGGAGCTGATTTAGCAGAAGCGTTCGATGTAACTGGAAACAGAAGTGAATACGAAGCCGGTGATGTGTTAGCTATTTCAACTGATAAAGACCGCGCAGTTGAAAAATCTTCAGGCGCTTATTCAATATTGGTTGCAGGGGTGTACGCAACTAAACCTGGTGTATTACTAACAGAAGAAAATATTGAAACGGATCTTTCTGACAAAGTGCCGATGGGTGTTGTCGGCGTGATTCCTACAAAAGTATGTCTGGAAGGCGGCGAAAT
>JBLMVP010000155.1:0-3231 GCA_050256755.1 Sphingobacteriales bacterium
TGTATCTGACATATATCTTCAATTTTACAAAAGGAAGTTTACTGGTTGTAAGCATCTGGCATATTACCTGGGATATTGTTTCAATGATTGGTAAAGAAGGAATGATTGCAGCTATCATGAGTACATTAATTATGGCACTGGCAGTATTTGTTGTACTGAAATATAAAGGAAAGAATTTATCTCCGTTTACTAAAACAAGTTTGCAAAACCCGGTTGATTAAAAACCTGCAATAAGCAGGATGGCTAAACCATAATATATGTTAGCGGGAGATTTTATCCTGTTCTCTTCGTACCTCCTTCCTGTCTTCTTTGGAACACCGGCTCTAATTGGCGACAATGATTTGAAGAAACTGTATACCAAACAATAAACAAACCCTTTCCGGTGTATATTTGTGAAGTCATTACATTATAAGTAGTAAACCTTTCATATCATGATAAAAAAACAGCCCCTGCGCCAGCTATATACTAATCCTGCATTAATTATTTATGAACACTGGGGTATTACCTGTACACGTTCCAAACCACACAGGTTAAGACATGCGGCCATCAACAAACAAAGAAGTAAAGAATTTGGCCTGGCATCGCGAACAGCTAAATGCCTGCGGCAGTTGCTGGCCCCCGTTATCCCCAATAATAAAAGCCGGGAAATGATAAACCGTTTTAATAAACGCCTGTATGCCTGGGTAATGCAACTGCCCGAAACAAATAACAGTACCATTAAAGAAGCAAAGGATTTAATCCATTTCCAGTTTAATGGAGACGGCAGCATAACATCCCGCTTACGTATACCGCTTGCTGTTGAACTAAATCAGCAAGCCGGGATAACACTAAACATACCGGCTATGCAGCCACAACAATCTATTGCTGCACCCGCCAATACTCATATGGTTAAATGGAAAATAATGGCAGCAGTATGCAACCGGCAAAATCTTTCTATAGCAGATACTTATTCTGCAGAGCTTACTATGCCTTATAATAGTGATTTACTACTGCCAAAAAAAATACAGTTACCCATACCATTACCTGCAACCATGCTGACCTCATTGGTTATTGGGCTGGAATACCATCTTTTGAAAAATGGAGGGTTGTTTCCGGTAGAAGATAAAAACTGGCAGTCCTGTGGCATAGTGGGGGCGTGGTGGCGGTAGGACTTTTTTTTTCTTTGTTCAATAATGAAACATTGCGGGTAGCCGGGAGGAAAATAATTTTATTGTTCTATATCCTGCGCCAGTTCAGGTAGGCAGCGATCGTAATTCCCCACCGACAGGTAAATGCTGTTTGCCGGTTTGTCATGCATGCTTTATCCGCTGCTTGTAATATTTCCATATAATCATTGCAATATTTATAAAGCAAAGAATAAAGCATCCGAAGATTATTTCAAACATTAATATCATGTCATTATGGGAGTAATAGGTTTTGATACCATTCTTGTTTAGTTCAGCAATTACAAAGTCTGTGAAAGAAAATAGTATAAGACAGGAAAGTAAAACATATAAAAGAATACCAATTACTAAGAGTAAAGATTTGTACTTTCTTAATAGAATATATGCCACAACAGACAATGCCAAAAAAAGCGGTACTGAAAACAAGAATGCATACGTTTCATTCATTCTTTTAATTTAGATAAATGTAATACAAATTATCAGCTACAATATTTCAATGATACAGTTTTCCTTACCGGTCGGTGTCCCCACCGACAGGTAATTTACTTCCCACATGCTGTCTCCTTATTTGTTATGTTTGGCAGGCAGGGACGCTGTGGCATTTGAAATACTGTAGTTGAAAACAAGAGTTATAGATCCTTGAAGACGCAACATCCAGCTGACTCACAATGTGCTGGGAGATCTTGCCCGGAAAGGGCAGACTACAGGAATTAGCAGGAATGCAGACTGTCATAGAACCCCTTTGAAGCAATGAAAATATGTCATTTTCTGTTGAAGCGGAATTCGACCCATCTTAAACAAAACAGCTATTTTAGGGCTAAACATCCCGCAGGCAAAAGGCAGGCAAAGCCCACTCAAAGGCATGGATAAAGGCAGGATAAAGCATGGATAAAGCGTATACAGTATATGGAGAGTATGAATATGCCCATCTGGCAGTTGGTGCAAACCAAACATGCTAAGCAACTTTATCCCTCATCAGCGCTACCAATCCCAGCAGCGGCCCAATAGCGAGTAACATATAAATATATTGCGGGCTAATAATTGCTGCCAGCGCATTAATAAACTGTATACTGATAATGGTGATACTAAAACCAATACAGTTAACAATGGTGAGGGAAGTGCCTCTTGATTCTTCAGCGGCATGTTGCGCCACCAGGGTGGAAAATAATGGAGAGTCGGCAATAACCACCAGTCCCCAAAAGAATAAGAATGCAATTAATACCATGGCAGAACCGGCGAACAAAAAAAGGGGAGAAGCTAAACAGCATAATCCCGATAAACTTAATGCTATAGTGGCGATTCTTTTGGCACCATAACGTTGCGAAAGTAATCCGCCAAACACACAGGCCAGTCCTCCGCAACCAATAATTAAAAAAGAGTATAGCGGTACATTAAGATTCGCCTGCGGGTAACGGTTATTGTAAGCCGCCAGCATTACCGGTACAAATGCCCAGAAAGTATATAACTCCCACATATGTCCAAAATATCCGAATGACACGGCCCTGAACCTGGGCTGCCGGAATCCTTTAAGAAAGGCAGTAAGCTTTAATTGTTGCCCTGCTTTATGGTAAGGCCCGTTGGGTACAAAGAGTAAGATGGCCAGTCCACCCGTTACCGATAGTATGCTGGTAGCGTAGAGCACGTATTTCCAGGGAAAGCCGCTCGTGAAATTTTTTAATAAATGCGGGAAGGCGGTACCAATAACCAAAGCGCCTACTAAAAAGCCCAATGATTTTCCCAAACCCGCCTGGTAATAATCAGATGCTATCTTCATCCCCACAGGATAGATGCCTGCTAAAAAGAAACCGGTTAAAAAGCGAAAGCCTAATACTTCGCCTGCATGAATACCATTGATAGTAATACCAAGATTAAACAATGCAGCCAGTATAGAGCTGCTGAAAAAAACTAGAGAAGGAGAGAAGCGGTCTGAAATAGTAAACACGGCAAATACTAAAGTACCGCTGATAAAACCAAACTGTATAGCGCTGGTAATATGCGCTAAGAACTGTGGCTTTAGTTGCAGTTCCCTTGCAATATCTGCTATAATGGAATTGCCCGCAAACCAAAG
>JBLMVP010000156.1:0-10031 GCA_050256755.1 Sphingobacteriales bacterium
TGGAATCAGGATGTTTACTATTGAGGTCCTGCAAAAAGTTTTCATACTTTTCTTTGGTGAAATTTTCATTAAAGGCTTTGCGTAACGCAGGAATCATTAAGATTGGTTTATCAGTTAATGAAGATAGGGATAAACCTTTTTCCAAAAAAACTTAAGCCATTGTTTCTGCTGCTTGTAAATGTTCTGTAGCAATATGCAGAAAGTTGGGGAGAATATGAGAGTATGTCCATAAAATTTTATCAGGATCACTTAAATGCTCCAGCATTGATTTCCATTTTTCTTCACCATGATTTTCGATAACCACTTTTTTCTTTTCTTCTTTCTGCAGCCACATACTCATACCAATAGCATCTGCTTCAGGATGAAACTGTGTTCCTATCATGTACTCATTAAAACGGATAGCCATTATGGCTCTTTCAAAAGGAACGTGTGGTCTTTCTTTTTCTATGCAAAGAAGGGTAGCGCCCATTTGGTGTAACCGGAAATGATTAGGCTGAATAACCTGGTAATCGCGGCTGTCAACTGCATAAAAAGGATCTCTTAATCCATCAAAAACTATTTCATCTTTTCCTTCTTCTATTAGGTGAACAGAGAATACACCAAAGGCAGTAGATCTTCTCTTAGTAAGATTTCCAACTTTATAATGACGACAGGCTAACTGGAATGAATGACAAATAAAAAACACATACTTTTTTACCTGGTTAGCCGGGTTTGCATTCCAGCTTTCAATTGTGTGCAGCCAGTTAAAGTAATTTCTTTCCCATTCTGAATTTTCTGTTTCTAACGGGCTGCCGGGGCCGCCGCTGGAAATATAAATATCGTAAGAAGTATTTGGCGTTTCATTTTTCAGACGTACATCAAATTCGTCATATATAATATCCAAATTGTGGGATTCACCATAATGGCTGAGTATTTCCCGGAGACAACGCATACCCTGGTTGGCATGGCCTTCATAGAGGTCAAGTATGGCTACTTTTACGGTTTTTTTATCATTCCATTTCATATAACTGGTTACAAACATAGCAATTTTCATGGACTCAATTTGTCCGTTCTATTGCTTTAGATATTAACAGCTGTGGATTAAAACTTCTTTAGGTTTATCATTCCCTTTTGCAGGTATAAAAAAGGCTGCAATGCAGTAGACTTTTTTATATATGGGTTAATCGCAGCTTTTATAATGAATCCAGGTAATTGAGAATCCTGTCTAATCCTCCAATTATTGGTTTTGCTTCAATTGGTTTGTCGCTGGTAATTATTTCCTGCGCTCCCAGGAAATAATCTTGCGCCACTTTTGAAATAGTTATAATCAGCGCTGATTTATCTAAAGGAACATTTGGAGCAGTAAATTTTTTTGAATCCGCATCTCCATTTAATTTAACAATTGTGCGAGAGTCTTTAAATACAATATAGGCCTGGGTATTGGCATTGGAAAATAGGTCAGGAACATATACTGAAAGATTTACAAGTCCCGTGGCAGATGATATATTTGATGCAGCGTTTACCCATCTTAATTTATCTGTAGATACTTCGTAGCCATAACTGCTTATATTATTAAATTTTCTTTGCACTGGTTTTACATAAGTGTTGGTGGATGAACTTGTCCATCCTGTACTTGTGTTTATTGGAGTAGTAGAGATGATATTATCAGCACCGTAATACACTTTCATGTTTTGCAAAGGCGATGGTTCGGTATAGCTTACAATGATATTTTTTCCGGGTACAATATTTAATTCTTCAGTACCACGGAAAAAACGAATAAAAAACCCGCCGCCACAGGTAAGAAAATAATGCTCATTACTTAAAGTTGACAGCTGCAGGCGGATAAAATCACCTTTCTTCTGTAAAAGGAAGAAATTATAATTTACCTTACCCGAAACGTCGCCAGCTGTTGAACCTTTTAAAGTACCCGGAGGAATAATAATATCAAATAACTCACTGCGGATAAAGGTGGTGTCGGTTAGAAAAATTTCTGTGGTATCAGCAGGTGGGGGAGGTGGAAAAATGTTTTTAACACACTCAGATATTTTTGACTGATCTGATATCGTGTTCACCCATGCACTATCTAACTGGTAACCGGGGTCAGGAATAAAAACAATACTATCCTTTTTACAGGAAGAAAGAACCAGGACTGCTCCACAAAGTATATGTATAATCTTTTTCATCATTTCATTATTTAGCGTTCACAGGTTGAATTTTAAATAAGATTCATTTATTCAATATACCGCTGCCTTTTGTGAAACAGGTTATACCGTAAACCTACTTGTAAGCCAGTAGTAGTATATTTTTGTTTTATAACTGTTTCACTTACGTTAACCGGTTTTAAATTGATGCGGGTATAGGGTTCAAAAAATAACTGCATATTGTCAGTTAATCGTTTATACAGGCTGATGCTTGCATACAACCCGATACCTATATTTTTGCGCCATGCATTTACACCAAGTGTGTTGTCAGTATTGATGGAAATAGGATTAAGTGTGGTATCCAGTATATGACCATTGTATATTGATTGCAGGTTAACGATAGTTCCCGCATTGATACCTAAAGTATAATTCCTGCTGTTGCCCAGTTCATACGAAAAGATTAACGGTATATCAATGGTACGATAGCGGTTATGAAAAGTAGTGTAGGTGGTACCAACCTGTGTAACGGTTGTTGTATCACTTATAGTAATGGTTTGTCCGCCACTGGTAACCGTTCTTGTTGTGATAACGGTGACCGTTCTGATATCTTTTTCATTTATATATTTCAGGGTTTCATTGATTTGAGAATAGTTGATACCGGTTTTTAATATAGTTCTCTCTCCAAGATTTTTGGCAATACGAACTCCCGCACTAAAACCAACTTTTTTCTTTTCCGCTTCTTTTCTTTTGTCAATATAATTGTCAGGGGTAAAAGAAGTACCTGTAAGACTTCGGTTAACATTATCACCGGAGCCATAAAATTCTATATATAAATCATTGCGACGGGGAGGCCCGATGGTTGGGCATCCTGTGAAAAGCTGAAAATTAACTGAAGAAAGCGCTTTTACTTTTTGAGCAGATAGTAACGAATTAAAACTCCTTTTTGAAGAAGCTTCTGTTAAAGCAGGGTTTAGCTGGTAATCTGTTAATTGATCCACAACTTTTCTTCCATCCAAATGAGTAGTAATGCTATTTTTTGAGGAGAAATTATCATCGTTTAAAACTGACTGTTTATTTGTGCCGGATAACTTTTTATGTACTTGAATTTTATTTTTTCCTGAATTAGTAATATCCCATTTGCTATTCTTAATCTTATCGTTAAAATGATCTTTTGAATTACTGGCAATTGTATTGGCCTCATCAAAGTTAGTCTTATCTTTTAAAATCGAAGTTGGCTCTTTGCTGGTCAAAGCATTTGATGGGCTGCCGTTAACAATAATATCCTCTGTTGTTTTTACGGGAGTAGATTTATTTTCATCAACAGGTTTTATTATTGAGGGTTCTTGTGTATTAATATTAGCGGATGCTAGTGATTTGTCAGATGTAAACCATCCTTTTTGATTTCCTACAATGCCTGTTGTGGTAATGCCTCCAACAATAAAAAATAATGCTATCAACCACAGAGGATTTCTCCACCAGATGATTCCTTTATCGTTGTTATCCCCATGCAGTTCACGACGCACTTTTTCCCATACATTCATGGGAGCACCGGAGTCATGGTTCTCCAGTTTCTGTTTAAAAAAGTCGTCAAATAATTTATCTGTCATACCGCCAAACGTTGTTTATGTACAGAAATAATAGCCTGTTGTAAATGTCTTCTTGCTTTCATTAACTGAGAACGGGAAGTACTGTCCTGAATACCCAGTATATTCCCAATTTCTTCATGACTGTATCCTTCAATCACGTGCAGGTTAAAAACAATTTTATAACCTTCTGGTAAATCATTTATCATTTTCATCAGTTCGTTTTCGCTCAGGTGGCTGTAAACATAAGGATCAACTGATTGATAGTTTCCCCTGTCTGCATCCACTTCGTCAAAATGTATTTTTTTCTTCTGGCAATGTTTTAAAGATGTATTTACCACAATGCGTCTAATCCATCCTTCAAACGAACCTTCCGATTTAAACTGGGCAATATTGCGAAATACTTTTACAAAGGAATCCTGTAACCAATCTTCTGCTTCCATCCTGTCCCGTGCATAACGGAGACATACGGTAAGCATCTTACCTGCATACATTTCGAAAAGTGTACGCTGACATCGCTCATCCATTTGGATGCATCCGCGGATAAGTTCCTGTTCGGTCACGATAAGAATTACTCAGTTGGTTATAAATAAGAGGGCAGGAGTTGTGGGTTCGCTGCCCGGTTTACCGTTTTTCTTAACGATTTTTTGTTGTGTAAATTGTTGGGAATAAACCAACTGGCTCAGAAATATGACATGAGAAAAACTTCAAAATATCAAACCAGGAAGCTTTTTAATATCGTTGTTTTTATTTTATTAAATACCTGCAAGAAATTGAGTATGAATATAATCTACCACACTTATGAGGTTATTAGATGACTCGTATATCTTTAACTGGCGGTCTGCACCGGTACCCTCGTCTAAAATCTTATTTATGTAGCCAAGGCGGTGGCGGCTTCCTAAATGATCCAAAACCGGATCAATAAAATCGAGTAATTCAAAAATTAAAGCCCGGGTATTTACTTCCTCTTCTTTACCAAAATCAATTAATCGTCCATCAATTCCATACCGGCTTGCTCTCCATTTATTTTCATTAAGCAAAGCTCTTGAGTATTGAATAAAGTTGAGATTTTTGGAACGAAGCATATAAATTCTTGCACAGATAGCCTGGAAAAGGGCAGCAATAGTAATTGTTTCATCCACTGTCATCGGTACATCACAAATGCGAAATTCCACTGTATTGAAAAAAGGATGCACTCTTAAATCCCACCATATTTTTTTAGCATTATCAATGCAGTTTGTCTTGATCAAAAGCTTTACATAATTATCATAAGCCTCAATGCTGTCAAAAGCTTCAGGAATACCTGTACGTGGAAATTTATCAAATACTTTTGTGCGGTAAGATTTATAACCTGTTTTTCTTCCTTCCCAAAAAGGGGAGTTACAACTGAGTGCATAAATATGGGGAAGAAAATATCTTGTTGAGTTAGCAATATGATTTGCCATCTCTCTTGTTTCCATTCCCACATGTACATGCAATCCAAAAATCAAATTACTTCTTGCCGCTTCCTGTAATTCATTTACTATTTCATTATAGCGGGCATGTTCAGTAATCAACTGACTTTCCCAATGGCTGAAGGGATGTGTACCAGATGCCGCTGTCCATAATCCAATGGAATCTGCAATCCCGGAAATGGTTTTTCGTAATGTAGATACATCTTGCCATGCTTCATCAATATCCTGGCAGATGTCAGTGCCAACCTCCACTACGGCCTGGTGCATTTCTGCTTTTACTTTATCCTTAATTACTTTCTGGCCCTCGGTTACAATTTTTTGTTCATGGCTTTTTAATTCTCTTGTCTGAGGATCTATAACCATGTATTCTTCTTCTACACCAAGAGTGAAATGTTTATAGTTTATACCTGCCATACTGCTGTTGATTTTTTATATCAAAGGCTGTTTATTTGCACTTCGTTTGATGTATTCTCCCCAGGTTAAATTATCCATTCCGGGTTTTTGTTCCATTGCTTTTTCAATAGCATAGTTAGCAACCGTTTCCACTACCCATGCAAAATTTTCTTCACCAACACTGGCTATATCCGCATCAGGTGCGGGATTACAAAAATCAATGGCATAAGGAACTCCATCTCTTAATGCTAATTCAACTGTGTTAAAATCATAACCAAGATAACGGTTGATGCGAAGTACAATATCTTCCATCAGTTTATATCTTTCAGCCGAAGGTTTAAAATCTGCTGCATAACGGAGATGATGCGGGTTGCGGGGTTCGTAAGGCATAATTCTTACATGTTTGCCACCAATACAATAACAACGATAATACTCATCAAATTTTATTTCTTCCTGTAACAACATAACCAGTTGACCGGTTTCTGCATGTTTCTGAAAAAAATCTTCGAGACTGTCTAAACGATAAACATTTTTCCATCCACCTCCGGCAAAAGGTTTCATATAAGCAGGAAATCCTACATATTTGAAAATACCTTCCCAATCCATTGGATAAGCAAGGTTGCTGAACGATAACTCCGTGGTGTCATCCGGTAATTCTTTTGATGGCAGGATAACCGTTTTGGGAACTGGGACACCAATTTTTACTGCCAGACAATTATTGAAAAATTTTTCATCAGCACTCCACCAAAAAGGATTGTTTATAACTGCTGTACCACTAATAGCTGCATCTTTTAAAAAAGCCCTGTAAAACGGTACATCCTGTGATATTCTGTCGAAGATAACTGCGTATTCACCTGCATCACCCTGAACCACTTTGTCAATGCGTACTGGCTCAGCTTTAATACCATCTATATTTTTTGAGTTGATTCTGTCAATTAAAGCCATGGGAAAAGAACGTTCTTTGCCGAATAGAATGCCTATTTTTTTCATGCGCAATTGGTTTAGATTGAGTAGCGTTTGTTTGTGATTGAATGAAGTTCTTAAGGATAGCCGTATTTATCAAATATATTTTTAATGAGTTAAATAAACAAATTGCATCTTTAAATTTTGGCACTAAAAATATAATAACGGCTTAGCGCCATTAGGCTTCTTTTCCTATATTTGAAATTCTATGTCTGCAGAAAAATCTTTGGGTATCCTGGTTGAAAATATGATGCTGGATTCAGCTTTCCTTGAACGTGAAGTAAAGGTTGATATTTACCTGCCTGCAAATGTGGCCAAGCCTGCAGAAATAAGTTTATTATTGATTAATGATGGACAGGATTTACCTAAAATGCCTTTTGAGGAAATACTGGATGAGTTATATGCCGAAGACCTAATTCAACCTCTGTTATGTGTGGGTATACATTGCGGACACGATCGTAAAATGGAGTATGGAATTGCCAACCAGCTGGATTATAAAGGGAGAGGAGCTAAAGCACAGGATTATACTCAATTTATCTTTTCAGAATTACTTCCTTTCATTCGTAAAACATATTTAGTTCCTTCATTTAAAGAAAAATCTTTTGCCGGTTTTTCATTAGGTGGTTTAAGTGCTCTTGATATCGCCTGGAATCATCCGCAGGAATTTACAAAGATTGGTGTTTTCTCCGGTTCATTGTGGTGGAGAAGTAAGGGATATGATCAGGGGTATAATGATGATACCGATAAAATAATGCATGCACAAATTAGAGAAGGTGGCCATTATCCGTGGATGAAATTCTTTCTTCAATGTGGAAATGGAGATGAAATCGCTGATAGAAATAATAATGGTATTATTGATTCCATTGATGATACACTGGATTTAATTAAGGAATTAAAAACTAAAGGTTATACAGATGATGATATAAAATATCTTGAGTTGTCTGATGGGAAGCATGATGTTTCCACATGGGCGAAAACTTTCCCTGATTTTTTAAAATGGGGATGGGGTAAATAAGAGCTTTGAAAAATATTATTTTAAAAGACAGAATAGTATAAAATAAAAAACCCAACTTATTAAGTTGGGTTTTTTAATAAAGATGTTTTTATTAGAAAATATATCGTATTCCAAATTGTGCCTGCCAAACATCGTTAATAGATGCACTCTTGATATATGTTTTATAGTTTATGCTGCCATTAACAACATTGTATCTGAATAATGGTACACCATTAGATGGGGTTGGCCTGGCTGATAAAGGCGAACCGGTATTAAAGAAATCGCCAACTCCCCATGTATGTTTAATCATGTTACCAACATTAAATATGTCTGCCCTTATCTGTATAGTATTTCTGTTTTTGCCAATATTTCTAAACAATTCCAACATAGCACATAAATCAAATCTTGCCAGCATGGGTTGTAATACACCATTTCTCTTTGCATATTCTCCTCTGTGATTTCTTAAATAAGAATCCTGCTGAATATAGGCTTCAAATGCATCTTTTTGCATTTGAGGAGTTAATACAGTTGATACACCATTAATAGTGGCAGTATATTGTTCAAAGTTCATTTCAGCTTGATTTTTCGGTATATATATCAGGTCATTTCCACTAACACCATCGCCGTTCATGTCACCCGAATAGGTGTAAGAGAATCTACCCTGGTTTTGCCACTGACCAAATAAAGAAATTTGAAAGGCCGCTGTTTTGGCAATTTCTGTTCTGTAAGTAATATTTCCAACAACGCGGTGTCTTATATCATTATCACTAAATGCAAGATCGGGAAGATTGTTACCATTGATTGAACGAATGGACTGCCAGCTTGAATTCGCAATCGTACTGGCTATCAGATAATCTTTTGTTTTACCAAAATTGTATGCCACCATCCAGCTTATTCCTTTGCTTAAGGGTTTCTCCAATTTTATTGTTGCCATCATACTTTGACCATAAGGACGGCTTGCCAGTACAGTAGCGTCCGTTACTTTTGAGTTAATTCTTACAGCAGCTGCAGAACCAGCAAAACGTGGTCTGTTATCGGGTCCGTTAAAGGTTGCCGTAGCAGGTTTTAAATTGGCATTATAGTAAATTATGTTGCTTAAACTTTGCGTAAAGAGGAATTCACCTGAACCTATAATACCTGCAAAAAGTTTTTGGTCAAAAGCAAAATTTGTTTTGAATACTTGCGGGAATCTGAAATTCTTCTCAACAGGAGCAATATTATAACTGGGAGCAGGTGTACCTGGTACTATATTCGTGGGAATATTACGGGTGATATCAGGGCTGAATGGAAAATTTTTTGTATTATCCTGGTTAATTTGACCGCTTAATACTCCATTATTACCTACAACATTAGATATAAACACAAAGGCCGGCCTGCCCGCAAATAAACCAAAACCACCCCGAAGCTGAGTTCTTTTATCTCCAAATACATCATAGTTATAACCAAACCTTGGATTAATCATTAATTTGGCTGATGGCAACTGTGAAGTACTTAACTTGGTAGGGTTACCATTGTCATCTACAAAATTATAACCTGCCACTTCAGTATTATCCAGCGCATTTGAAGCAAAGAAAGGCACATCAAAACGAATACCATAAGTAATATTCATTTTATCGTTTAATGGAACCTCATCCTGAATATATGCTCCTATATTTTTCGCTTTGGTAACAGCACTCCATACTCCACCTCCCTGTAAATTACTGAATGACAGAATATACCTGCGCAGGTTAACAGGGTTGGCAGTGATATTAGGATTAGCCAGGTAGGCATTGGCAGAAGTATAAAAATCCTGGAGACTGTTAAAGATATATTGACCCTGGATTTGGGGTGTAAATGAATTATAGAATTTAAATGATTCAAAATTTACACCTGTTGACAGGGTGTGATTACCACTATACATGGTAATATTATCAGAAAACTGCCAGGTGTCGGTAAACAATTTATTATTTGGTGTAAATGGTTCTGCACCAAAAGAAATATAGTTTCTATCAGCCCCGGTTCCATCAAGAATATCAACCAACGGGAAAATTTTTCCTCCTTTAACAGCCCTGTAATCTCTGTTAGCTGTCCATCCAAAAATTACTTCATTAGAAACTTTATTACTGAATCGTGTATTTAGCTGACCTATGATTGAATAAATATCATTATTAATTTCATAGTTTTCATTTGCATAATTCATGGTATTAACATTGTCACGTCTGCCTGCACCACCTAAAGCACCACTGGTACTTGAGGGAACATCTCTAAAGGCACGAAGGGAGTTGAAGCGAACACTGAATTTGTTTTTATTATTGATATTCCAGTCAATTTTTGCCAGTAACTTATAGCTTTTGGTGATAAATGAATATCCCTGGTAAGGTCCCGGATCGTATTGAAAATTGGTTTTAAGAAAATCTGCCAGTGTAGTCAGATCGCTTTCTTTAACTCTTGAAACATTTGCCTGACCGGTATTTGTTCCATTATCTGCAATAAAAAATGTTGCTGGGTCTGATCTTTTTTCTGCTTCACCATTTAAAAAGAAAAA
>JBLMVP010000157.1:0-5185 GCA_050256755.1 Sphingobacteriales bacterium
TCGTAAGATTAGCTGTTCTGCCTATAATTACTTTACGATCAGTATAATGAGTTTCTATTTTTTCCCTAAAGAATTTCTCAACAGTATTCATTTCAAAAGGAGGTTGAAAATTTCCGTCAGGCAAATGAGGAATGCCATCAACATTGCCACTCACACCAATAAAGGATTCTACATAATCATACCATCGAGCAATATCTTTATAACGAATTGGCCAGTCAATGGCAATACCATCTTTAAGATTGGCTTCAAAATCCAAATCACTCCAGCGATAACAGGCTCTTGACCATAACAAGGACCGACCACCAACAATATCGCCCCTTATCCAATCAAACCTTTTGATTTCATCATAAGGATTTTCCTGGTCGTTAATGTAAAAATGTTTATTGTCTTCGCGGAAAGACCAATGACGACTTTGAATAAATTGTTTTTTCTTATCTTCTTCTGATAAATGTAAACGGTGCGGAAACTCCCAGTTATTTTTTGTTGCGGTGGGATAATCAGGATGAACAACATTTGTTCCCCGTTCCAGCATCAACACTTTTAATCCTTTTTCACAAAGTTCCTTAGCAGCCCATCCACCACTAATACCGGAACCTACAATGATGGCATCATATGTATTCTGGTCTTTCGCTTTATTATTAACAGATGGAATATCGCCGGGCATAAGAATGATTATTTATTGTTACATTTTTTTAAAATGATTCTTCATCGCAACAGGATAATCAGCTAAGGCTATTTCCGGTTCTGCTAATTCAGGGTGCCATAATTTTTCCCATTCAAAACTGTAATATCCTTTATATCCACCTTTGGATAATGCATCAATAGCATCAAAGATGGGAACTTCTCCTTTGCCCAATAATGCGTATTGTACCTTACCATCTGCTACAGCTGCATCCTTAATATGAGTATGCCTGATATACTTCTTTAATTTTTCATAAACTGATACAGGATTTTCTTTTGTTATCGTCCACATATTAGCTACATCCCAAATCATTCCTGCATGATCATGTTCTGCACCCCGCATAATCACTTCAAGATCTTCTGTCACAACCAAATCACCATGCGATTCTATCAATACAGTTACTGTGCTTCCTTTTGCGTAATCAGCTAATTCCAGCAAACCACTGATGATAAGTTCCATAGTCTTATTTTTCTCTTGCTCTTTGGGAAAACTATTGGGAAATACCCTGATAAAAGGGCATTTCAGATCCTGAGCCAAATCAATAAAACGTTTACCTTCTTCTAAATTCTTTTTCCTTTCTGTTGGATTTGCAAAATGTAAAGTAGCAGAAGAACCCAGATCAACAAACCGCAATCCTTTTTCTTCCATCATTTTCAACGTGGCCATCCTATTCTGAGCAGAGCTAAACTCAGGACATTTATTTAGATCTAATTCCCGCCGCAGGCCACGTAGTTCAATACCATCATAATAATGTTGTTGAGCAAAATCTGCAATTTGCTTAAACGTCCAGTCAGGACAACCTAATGTTGAAAAAGATAATAGAGGACTTTTCTTTTTTAAATCAAATGAAGAATTAACCATTGTTGCTGCCAACAGCAAAGCAGAAGTTTGCAAAAAATCACGGCGGGAGGAATGGCCCATACAAAACTTGGTCTTATTTTAAAGAAAACTAAAATGATATATAAAAATAAATCTTTTAATAAGGATTATAAAAATTTCATTTAACGGCTTATTACTGGTACAGGAACCAAATAATTTCATTAACTTTCAAGTACTTCGTTCTGTAGCAACCCATGTGAACTCTTCACTATTTATCTTTTTAAAAACCAGTTTTATGAATAAAGTGTTTTTTTTCTTTGTAATTTTTACTGTGTGCCTCAATATTCTTTCCTGCAAACAGGAGCAATCCGGCAATGTAAAAAAAGATACCATTGATGTAAAAAAAGCAAAAGCTTTTATTGACAGCATTAATTTAAAATTCACCGAACAGATAAAAAATGGAGATTCAGCAGCATTAGCATCTCACTACTGGCCAGATGCTGAATTATTGTTAGATAATAGTGAACCGGTTAAAGGAAAGGATATACTTACAGCCTGGGGTAGTATAGTCCGTATGGGAATAAAAGACATGACCTTTACAACAACTGATATTACTGTTAGCGGGAATCTCCTGGTAGAAACGGGATCTTATGAGATGAAAGATGCAAAGCAGACTTTAATTGACAAAGGCAAATATATCGTAGTATGGAAACAGCAAAACGGCGAGTTGAAATTATTCCGCGATATTGGCTGTACGAGCTTACCTGCTGCAACAAAATAATAAATCTTTTATTAGTTAATTAAGATACCCGGAACTATTAATTATAACTTAATCTTTTCTATTCTTTCTTACTGGGAACCTGAATCAATTTAAAATAAGTTGCCTTAAAACGGTTGTTTACAATTTCACCCTGTACTTCTGCCTTTCTTATGGAATTACAAAATCCGTCTTTTGCATGGGCATCACCATGGTCGTCTATATTTGTCCCGTCAACAAAATAGGATTTACCGTTTATACGAACAGCTAAATCACAACTTTTTCCAGGCAGTCCTAAGCGGCATTGGCCACAAGCAGCATCTACAATCATGATTTTCTTTGTCGAATCCGGTCGTTGTTGCTTTCTGTTGCCATCCTGGGCAAATGCTGAAACAGTAAAGAGTGGATACCACAAAAAGAGAAAAATTATTTTCATACTGATTTTAGTTATCCCAAACTTACTGAATTTATACCGAAATAAATTTCGCTTCATAATTCTGCAGCATTTTCCGGTAATCCAATAAAGCACTATTTTCACCGCATGCATCCGCATATACAAAGATTAATACAATGCATCAACCTGGAAGAAAAAGAACAGGCACAGCGATTTAGCTTAAATGAAAAGCATTCACTTAAAGCATTAAAAGCTGAGGGCTTAGCATTGCATCCAATTATTGTAACAAGAAAAAACTTTGGCTATGCAGATTACCCCGAAATAAGTTTCAAACTAAGTTTCCCGCAGGAAGCAAATATGTTCAGAGACGGCGCTGCCATTGAATGTTTTATATCAGCTGAGGAAACTGTGAAAGGTGTATTAATAAGTTTAGATGGAAAGAATGGCGAGTTTCGTTTGTTTGCTCCTGACTTTCCTGACTGGATTGAGGATAATGGTGTTGGCATCAAGTTAGCTCCAGATACAAGAACCACCAGTATTATGAAAAAAATACTGAACGAACTGGAGAACAACAAACCACTTTTCAAATTATTTGAACAGTTACATAATGAATCAAAAGAAATAATTCCCCGGCTATCACCAAAAAGTATTCCGCTCAACTTTCAAAATAAAAAATTAAATCAAAGTCAGCAAGATGCAGTTTCGGCTATTGTACAAAATGAAAATTTCACTATTGTACATGGCCCGCCCGGCACAGGGAAAACAACCACTCTTATTGAAGCAATCATTCAATTAATTAAAGCTGGTGAAAAAATACTGGTATCTGCACCAAGCAATACCGCTGTTGATAATATTTCCAAAGGATTAATTCAGCGGGGAATTAAATTACTAAGAGTAGGGAATGCCAGCAAGGTAGATGAAACTATTTTTTTACATACCCCTGAGGGCAAACTCAGCAACAGCAAACAACAAAAAGAAATCAAGGAACTAAAAATACGGGCTGAAGAATTTAGACGGATGGCTTTAAGGTACAAACGCAGTTTTGGGAAATCCGAAAGAGAGCAGCGGAATCTTTTATTTAAAGAAGTAAAAAACATTAGAACAGAAATAAAAAAATTACAGGCTTACAATGAAGAAAAGCTGTTTGAGGAAGCGGAAGTAATTGCCGGAACACCTATTGGCTTGTATGATGCCGGGATCAATCATCTGCATTTTAAAACACTGGTAATTGATGAAGCAGGACAATGCATTGAACCTTTAGCCTGGTGCATTTTTCCATTGGCTGAAAAAATTGTACTCGCGGGAGATCATTGGCAACTTCCTCCTACTGTTTTAAGTAATGAAGCTGCTATACTTGGTTTTAACCAATCAATTTTAGAAACAGCTATTGCCAAAACTCAAAATGTTTTTTTGCTAAATACGCAGTACAGGATGAGAAAAGCTATTGCGGGTTTCAGCAGTAACTATTTTTATAATAGTCTTTTATTAACGGCAGAACATTTAAACAATACGGGAGTGCATCTCACATTTATTGACACTGCCGGTTCCGGTTTCAATGAAGTACATGGGCCCGATGGGAGCAGTTTGCAAAATGAAGGTGAACTGGGTATTGTGCAAAAATTATTAGAAACAGAATCACTGGACCCAAATACTACTGCTTTTATTTCTCCCTACTCAGGTCAAGTAGCTGCAGCCAAAGAAATATTGCCAAAACAATTACGCATTAGCACCATTGACAGTTTCCAGGGACAGGAAAAAGAAACCATCATTGTATCGTTAGTTCGCAGCAATGATGATGTTGATATAGGTTTTTTAAAAGATTACCGCAGAATGAATGTGGCTATCACCAGGGCTAAGGAACAACTTTTTGTCATTGGTGACAGTGCTACTGTTGGTGCAGATAAATTCTACAATGAATTTCTTTCGTATGTTGAAGCACACGGATTGTATAGAACATGCTGGGAGTTTGAATTATAATGCAAAAAAAATATTAATTCACTTTAACATTCGTTGGCATTAATTGCCACTGTGTAGATAAACTTTCATCATTATTAACCAGTATGGTATACTGCCCCCATTCGTGTTGTGAAGTATCTATTCCTATCACCTGCCCCATTTTTTCTTTCATTAAAACATCTATTTGGAATAACCCATCTTTCTTTTGCCTGATGCCGAAGGTTTGACTGGGCAACCATTGATGATCTGTATTAGTATCAGCCTTTATTACTTGAATATATACATAACCGTTTTCATTTTCATTTACACTTAAAATACCTCCGCTTTGTTTGGAGATGATGACATAAGTATCTGGTGCGATTAAATTCAAAACAAACATTTCATTATCTGTGAAAGAATGCTTACCTAAGCCCTTTATATAAGCAAAAGCCGGTTCTGTTTCAGATGGAGGATCTGCAATTAACGAAGCACCATTTGATTGATTTAAAATAGTATAATATACACTGGTATCAACAACCATTTCATCCTGTGCTTTTTCTTCTTCCTGTGACTGGGTAATCGACTTGTTGTTATCATT
>JBLMVP010000158.1:0-3076 GCA_050256755.1 Sphingobacteriales bacterium
CTATAATGTCGGTTGATGAAAATTACCAGGGGAAAGGGATCGGCAAATTGTTACTTGAAGCCTGTATTAATAAAGCAAAAGAAATTGGTGCTAATAAACTGGAACTTTTTTCCAATCACCAGTTAACAACAGCGTTGAGTTTATATAAAAAATATGGTTTCCATCATGTGGCCGTCACCAATTCCCCATTTGAAACAGCTGATGTAAAAATGGAGATGAACTTGTAAATTGCACCTATGAACAGTATTATCTCAGTAAAAAATCTCACCAAAAAATATGGCGATTTTGAAGCGGTAAAAGGAATTTCTTTTGATGTGTATGAAGGAGAGATATTTGGTTTGCTCGGCCCAAATGGTGCAGGTAAATCTACCACATTAGAGATAATTGAAACACTCCGTGAAAAAACAAGTGGAGAAGTATTGGTGAATGGTTTTAACCTTGATAAGCAACCCGGAGAAATAAAAAAAATTATTGGTGTACAATTACAAACCTCCGGTTTTTACCCGGGCATTAACCTGGTTGATTTAATCAATCTCTTTAATGGGCTGTATAACGAAAAAGCAGATGCAATGGAATTGCTGCATTTGGTTAACCTGGAAGATAAGGCTAAATCAAAATTTAAAGAATTAAGCGGCGGGCAAAAACAACGTTTTTCTATTGCCACTACTTTAATCAATCAGCCCAAAATTATTTTCTTAGATGAGCCTACTACAGGACTTGATCCTCAGGCAAGAAGAAATTTATGGGAGCTGATTAAAAATATCAGGGCTAAAGGAACAACGGTAATCATTACTACGCATTATATGGACGAAGCAGAATATTTGTGTGACAGGATTGCTATTATTGATTCCGGCAAAATTGTTTCATTAGATACGCCGGATAAGATGATTGATAAATTGGTGGCTACAGGATTTGAGAGACCAAAAGATTTAAAGAAAGCTTCACTGGAAGATGTGTTTATACATTTAACAGGTCATGCATTAAGAGAAGATTAAATAAAACAACAAACATAATAACACAACCATTTTATGAAGAGAATTATTTTAGTTTTTGGATTATCGGTAATTGGAATAAGTGTAATAGCGCAGGTGAAACCCAGGACAGGGACAAAGCCAGCAGCCAAAGCACCGGTAAAAGCACCTGCCGCAGCTATGAAAACAAATCTGGACACATTGAGTTATTCTTTTGGACAAAGTGTTGCAGGACAATTAAAAAATATTGATGTGAAAGATTTGAATTATGCATTATTCCGCAAAGGTGTGGAAGATGGAATGAAAGGATTGCCTTCGGCTTTATCTCCTGAACAAATGAACGCTTCATTGAATGCTCATTTTATGGCGCAGACAATAAAACAGGCTAGCGGCAAAAAAGAAGAGGGAAAAAAGTTTTTAGCTGATAATAAAAAAAGAAATGGTGTTATTACATTGCCCAATGGTTTGCAATACGAAATCATAAAAGAAGGTAATGGACCCGTTCCTAAAATAACAGATACTGTAGTGGCTCATTATGCCGGCTCAGTTCTTAATGGGCAGGAGTTTGATAATTCTTATAAAAGGGGGCAGCCATTAAAACGCCAGGTAAATGGATTAATTCAGGGTTGGACAGAAGCTTTACTACGTATGCCGGTTGGTAGCAAATGGAAATTATACATTCCCTCTGAATTGGGATACGGCGATTATGGAACGCAGGATGGCTCAATTCCCGGTGGTGCAACCCTGATATTTGAAATGGAATTGCTGGAATTAATCCCTGATAAAACTTCTGTTAAACAAAATAATTAATTGCATGAGTACTGAAACTGTTGACTTACGTTACCCGATTGGTAACTACGAATCACAACCTTATTCAGAAAAACAAAAAAGGGAATGGCTGAATGATTTAAAATATTTCCCGCAGCTGATAGAAAATGCTGTATTGAATTTAAATGAAGGTCAATTAAATACTCCCTACAGGTCAGGAGGCTGGACCGTGCATCAGTTAGTACATCATGTGGCCGATAGTCATATGAATGCCTATATGCGTTTTAAACTGGGATTAACAGAAGATAATCCAACTATAAAACCATACGAAGAAAAATTATGGGCGGAAATGGCTGACACCAAAAATCTTCCCATTAATATTTCTTTAACCCTGCTTCATGCTTTACATGCCCGTATGTATGAAATTGTCAGCAACATATCTGAAAAAGAATTTGAAAGAACAGTGGTACATCCTGAACATGGAAGAACTATGAGTCTTTGGTTCCTGCTTGGTATGTATGCATGGCATGGTAAACATCATGTGGCGCATATTACTTCGTTGAGGGAAAGAAACAACTGGTAATTATATTCAATGTTCAATGCTCAACAAATAATGCTCAATTGAATATTGAAGATTGAACATTGGGCATTGAATATTTTTATGAAAGATTTAAACTGGAAACTTCTTTCTTCCGAATATCTTTTTAATGACTTATGGTTTAGTGTAAGAAAAGATACTTGTGAAACTCCGGAAGGAAAAATTGTTTCCCCTTATTATGTTTATGGATTTCCCACCTGGGTTACGGCAGTTGCATTAACGGAAGATAATAAAATCATCATGGTTCGCCAGTACCGTCATGCGCTGGGATTAACAATGATGGAAATCCCCGGTGGCTGCGTGGATGATACAGATGATAATTTAGAAACAGCAATACAAAGAGAGTTGCTGGAAGAAACAGGGTATTCTTTTTCCTCCATTGATTACCTGGGAAAAACTTCTGCCAACCCATCCACCAATAATAACTGGATGCATATGTATTTAGCAAGGGGAGGAGTGAAAGTAAAAGACCAGGAATTAGATCATGGAGAAGAAATAGAAGTTTATTTGCATTCCATCGAAGAAGTAAAACAAATGCTGAAAGAAAATAAAATTATTCAGAGCATGCATACAACTTGTTTGTTTTATGCGTTGAATAAGCTGGGACAGTTAAATTATTAATTAATAATTGGTCTCTCCACTTCCCCCACCACAAATACACTTCCGCAAACTAAAATCAAATCTTCTTTTCCGGCTTTGGATAAAGCAGCTTCAATGGCCAGGTTTACATTAGGGTAAT
>JBLMVP010000159.1:0-5685 GCA_050256755.1 Sphingobacteriales bacterium
ATAATCATACTCAATGGCATAACCGGGTCTAAAAATGCGACAGTTTTCAAACCCTGGCACAATACGAAGCGCTTCGTATTGAACTTCTTCTGGCAGCGATGTAGAGAACCCGTTTACATAAATTTCGATAGTATTCCACCCTTCTGGTTCAACAAAAAGCTGGTGCCTGTCCCTCTCAGCAAAACGATTGATTTTATCCTCAATACTTGGACAGTATCTGGGTCCCGTACCTTGTATACGTCCTTGGTACATAGGGCTCCTATCAAAACCGGTTTTAAGAATATCATGCACGGTATTATTGGTGTATGTAATCCAACAACTTCTTTGTTTATCAGGGCTGGGCTTGTTCGTATTCATATAAGAAAAGCCAGAAATGTGCTTATCCCCTTTTTGCTCTTCCATCTTTGAATAATCCAGACTCCGTCCATCAACTCTTGGCGGGGTTCCTGTTTTAAGCCTGCTACTTTCAAATCCAAGTTCAACTAATTGTTCTGTAATTCCTGTGGCTGCTTTTTCAGCAACACGCCCACCACCAAATCGCTTTTCACCAATATGAATTACCCCGTTTAAAAAAGTTCCGTTTGTCAGCACAACCGCTTTAGCCCTTATTTCATGACCCAAACCGGTCACAACTCCAACACAGCTATTGCCTTTTACAAGCAGCCCTTTTACCATATCTTGGTAAAAATCAAGATTTGAGGTTTGTTCCAACATTTCTCTCCACTTTAAAGAAAAGAGCATTCTATCATTTTGGGTTCTGGGACTCCACATTGCTGGTCCCTTTGACCGATTAAGCATTCTGAATTGAATCATACTTTCATCGCTAACAATACCGGAATACCCGCCTAATGCATCAATCTCTCGGACAATTTGCCCTTTCGCAATACCCCCCATTGCAGGATTACAACTCATTTGGGCAATTGTCTGTAAGTTCATCGTTACTAAAAGCACCCTTGAACCCATATTCGCAGCTGCGGCTGCAGCTTCACATCCAGCATGACCGGCGCCTACAACTATAATATCGTATTCCTTAAACATGGGTAGCAAAATTACATTCCGTAATCGGATAAATTGAAGTTGATTGTTTCACATGAAACAAGTTAATTATGTTTCACGTGAAACCTCTTTCTTGCAGCGTTTCAAATATTTGTCTTCGGCCATCCGCATCAATTTCCTTTGCGTAGTCGTTTTATCATTAAAACCTATAAGGTGCAGCGCACCATGAAACATAACACGTAGCATTTCCTGTTCAAAACTCACATTATGAACATTGCTGTTTTCTAATACTCTATCTGAACTAATATATACCTCACCTATTAGTCCCCCCTTCTCTGCAGAAAGATCAAAGGTTATAATATCAGTATAGTAGTTATGGCTTAAAAATTCAGCATTAATCTTTAAAAGATATTCATCATTACAAAAAACATAAGTAATCCGATTCAGCAAGCACCCTTCGTGGTTAAAAAGATTTTCCAGGAATACTTTTAGCCTCTTCCGGTTCTTGGGGCCCCTTGATTTATTAATACAGTAAAATTTAACCAAACCATTCTTTATTAATAAGCAAAAATCGCAAACATATCAATGCCACTCAGTTACTTTTGTAATTCAATGGAAAAACTTTCAAAAATAGCTGTTGGGGAAACAGTAATTATTCATTCATTTGAAAGCGATGAAATCTTTCTAAAATTAATGGAAATGGGTTGTGTACCTGGAGAAAAGGTAAAAATTGAACAAATTGCGCCAATGAAAGATCCAATTTCAATCCTAATTGCCGGATATAAACTAAGCCTCAGGTTGGAAGAGGCGGAAAAAATATGGGTTGAAAGGGCTTAATTAATAGATTATCAACGATATGAGAATTGCTTTGTATTTTGGTTCGTTTAATCCAATTCATAACGGTCACCTTATTATTGCTAATCATGTTGTGCAAAGTACTGATGCCGAACAGGTTTGGTTTATTGTTTCCCCTCAAAATCCTTTTAAAAAATCGGCAGGGCTATTAAATGAGTATCAGCGACTTCATTTAATAAACCTAGCCATTGAGGGTGAAAAAAATCTCAAGGCAAGTACTATAGAATTCAATCTTCCAAAGCCTTCTTATACTATAAATACACTTGCCTACTTACACGAAAAACACCCGGAACATAATTTTGTCATTTTGCTGGGCAGTGACAGCTTTCAAAACATTACCAAATGGAAAAATGCGAATCTAATCCTTAAAAACTATCCATTATATATTTACCGCCGCCCAGGTTTTGAAATAATAGATACTTATGGGGGGAATGTAAAAATAATTGACGCCCCGTTACTTCAAATTTCGGCTACACATATACGTGAGTTAGTTAAATCTGGTAAATCAATACGATATCTTGTACCCGACATCGTAATGGAAGAAATATTACGGGGGAGTTATTACAAATAATCAAACAAACCAGCCAAGTAATAAACAAATCAATACAATTAAAGGCGGGGGAAAACGGGTAAGTAAAAGGAGTCCGCAGGTGATAATAATTACAGCAATGTTTATATAATTTTCAGGATTAAGTCCAACAATAGAAATATCTTTTAAAAGATAAAAAAATGAAGCAACCATAATCCCTACAACTACTGCATTTATTCCTTCAAGTGCCCGAAAAATAACTACATATTTTTTCAAGTTGTTCCAGATAGGATAAAAGAATAAAACTAACAAGGCACTCGGCAAAAATATCCCTACTGTTCCAATAATACAACCGAGAACTTGCATTGTATTTCCTTCGTTGCGAAGAGCCATCCCCCCTGTAAAAGAAGCTATTGAAAAAACAGGACCCGGCATTGCCCTAACGATCCCTGCTCCCGTTAAAAAATCATCCCTTTCAATTTTGACAACATCCCTGTTCTTTTCAAGTACCCGTTTGCTTTCAGGTCTAACAACATATTGTTCATACATGATTGGTATAAAAACATCTCCACCGCCAAATACCATGCTACCAAATCGATAAAAATTCTCAAATAGATTAAATGCCTTCCTAGACTGCCATTCATTTTTACGGGCAGTTTCACTAAGAAGACCAGCAATCAAAAAAACAAAAAGAAACAGACCAATATTATTCCACTTAATTTTTTGTGGCTTTGTACCATGTTGGGGAATTCGTCTATCACTAAAGTTCGTTATTACTCCGCCCAAAACAATTAGTATTGGGAAAACCCATGGCGTAGAAAACAAAAAATAAGTAGCTAGACCAGCAACAATTAATATAACCCGTGTAATAGTATTTTTAATAGAGAGTCTAAAGGCATTATATGTTGCAAACCCAAGAAATCCCAGTACCATTGGTTGCAAAAACTTAAAAATATCAGTACTAAGCGCTTTTCTATCAAAATAATGGAGCAAAAAAGAAAGAGCTCCCATTAAAATACTTGCTGGTAAAATCCAAATGATTAGCGTAATAACCGCAAGCGTTACCCCCCCTCTTTTGTATCCAATTAGGGTAACAGTTTGTGTAGAAGAAGGACCAGGCAATAAATTACAAAAGGCATTAAACTCCATTAATTCTTCTGTAGTAATATCTCTTCTTTTTTGGACGAACATTTTTATCATCATCCCCAAGTGACCCTGCGGTCCTCCAAAAGCAGTAATGCTATAGAAAAAAACAGTCCTGAGAAATGATATATGGCGAAGTAATGTCAGTTTCCAGATAATTTATAACTAAGTAATTATATATCCTTAAATATAAAGCGTTTTTTAGTTGCAGGAAAAATTTCTCACTAATACTGAATTAACCCGTTTGACTACGATAAAAAATAAAGAATTTCCTTTAACGCTTACATACCCTATTTTTGAACTGAAAGCAAATCTATGCATCCAAAAAATAATTTCGGTTTATTTTATTTTTATCTTATTTCAGCGTTGATACTTCCTCTTAGTTCCTGTACTCCAAAATATTTTCATTATATAAACAACTATACAATCAAGTCACAAAATACAATTCCAGATTACTCCAACCTAGATTACTGGGCAGCAAATCCGTTTAAAAAGGACCCTGGCGATAGCACTCCCGCACCTTTAACTCATGAGACAGTTGATACAAGTGTGGATGTTTTTTTTATTCACCCAACTACTTATACTAAAAAAGATTTTCCTCCTGGAAGAAATACCGCGGATATTGGTGATGCGGAGTTAAACGCTAAAACAGATTATACATCCATTCTTTATCAGGCAAGCGTATTTAATGCCTCTGCCAGAATTTTTGCCCCACGATACCGCCAGGCTCATATTTCTGCATTTTTCTCTATGCAAAAAGAAGATGCCCAAAATGCTTTTGACACAGCTTATGAGGACATTAAAAATGCCTTTACTTATTATTTAAAGAATTATAACAGCGGAAGACCCATAATTATTGCATCCCATAGCCAGGGAACATTACATGCAGGAAGATTAATAAAAGAATTTTTTGAAAACAAATCTTTGAAAAAGCAATTGGTATGTGCCTATCTTCTTGGCTTGCCAATTACTGAAAATTATTTTACAGATTTAATTCCATGCAAAGATTCTGCCTCAACCGGCTGTTTTGTTGGATGGCGTACTTTAAAAAAGGGATATTTGCCGAACTATGTGAAAAAAGAAACAACGCCGGCATATGTAACCAATCCTCTATCATGGACCTCAGATAGTTTATACATAGATAAACAGTTAAACAAAGGGGCTATTTTATGGAAGTTCAATAAACTACTTACCCACACTAATGGAGCCATTGTACATCAAAATGTACTATGGATATCAAAGCCAAAATTTCCGTTTAGCTTCCTGGTAAACAGAAAGAATTTCCATGCGGGAGATATTAACCTGTTTTATCTGAACATCAGGCAAAATATAAAAACAAGAATTGCTGCCTATAAGCATTTAGTAAGCCAGTAATTACTATCATCGCTCTCAATGATGCAACTCATAAAAAAGTTTGTAAAATTCTAATTACTTTAGTATTTAAAATATTTTATATGGAGAAGATTATAGCCTGTACAGACTTTTCTGTAAATGCAAAAGCAGCTGTTGAATACGCTTTTGCATTAGCCGGTTATTATGGTGCTGAATTAAAACTGGCACATAGCTACCTAGTACCCGTGCCGGTTTCAGAGGTACCTCCTTCAGTTGAAATGTATGAACAAATAAAAAAAAATGCAGAACAGGAATTAGGTAAACTCCAAAACGACTTACAGAAAAGAAATAATAAAATTATCATTTCGACTCACCTGGAAAATGAAAATCTTTTATTGTGCCTGGAAGAATTAAGTAAAAAATTTAGGCCCGATGTTGTTGTGCTGGGAACAAGAGGTCACAGAGATTTTGTAGACATACTCGTTGGCAGCAATACCTTGAAAATAATAAATCATTTACCCGCACCTGTATTAGTTATTCCTTCCGGTGCAATGTTCAGGCCTTTTAAAAAAATTACTTTTGCCTGTGATTTTGAAAAAGTAGTGGAAACAACTCCTCTTGATTTATTGAAAAAATTAATTACAGATTTCAATGCTGACCTCCACGTGGTTAACGTAGATTACAAAAACAAAAAATTTACTGCCGAGACCCCAACAGAAAGCATGTTGTTAGACCATTTGCTTTTCAAAATGAAACCAAAGTATCATTTCTTAGAGAGTAAAGATATAGGCGCTGCTATGGAAGAATTTGTACAAAAGAATGAAATTGAT
>JBLMVP010000160.1:0-10897 GCA_050256755.1 Sphingobacteriales bacterium
GATAATTGAGGTATTTAGACAAGGCATTTTCAGAATGAGCAATAGTGGCATAAAGATTTGGAACAAAACCAAGGGCTTTAGTAAGGTTGTCAAAAATGGCCTGGTTAACCGGTGCAACTTCATCTCTTGTGGGGACTGTGAATTTTTTCATTGATTATTTTTTATTATTTAGCTGTCATTATCGACAGTGCAAAGATGCTCCGGCATTATGCGGTAAAAAATGGAGGAAGAACGCCAATGAATGGACAATTTTCTCTTTTGGTTCTATAAAAGCAGATGGAAGAAGTGTCTTTCCTGTTACATCGGATTTATATAATATCCTGAGTTAGGTTTTATTTATCCGGCAGGTTTTTTATTTGGTATAATAAGCAAATAAAGTAAGGATGTAGGCGGCAGATCCGTAACCTGCCATGGGTATGGTTCCTATATATTGATCGTCTTTATCTCTTATACAATTGCACCATATATTATTGTTCATAAAATTATCAGTCACTTTATCCATCTGCAGTTTATTGCTGTACATTTCAGGAATGATATTATTATTAACTGCCGCCTGTTGGGTAACAAAATCAAGTAATTTAAATGCCTCCTTTTTTTGGCCAAATAGAAGATGTGCCAGTGCAATACGCAGATTAATAAATACCCATTCCTGGTTTTCATAAGGGTCACTACTGTTGAGGCGGATATAACCCGGTCTGTCTCCTTTAATTCTTAACACTTTGTCATATTCACCCATATGGGATAAAAACAATTTTTTATCACTCATTAGTCCGTTAGCAAAAATTTCATACACACCCGCATCATAATATTCATGGGCAGTTTTAAGCTGGTCATTTACATTACCCTTGATAAATTTATTTTCGATAAGCATATGGTTTAAAATTCCCTGTTTCAATTTTTCTGCTGCCATTTTATATTTTTTATAAGGCAGATGGAACTGCTGTTGCAACAAAGCAAATTGTTCCAGCCCCCTTGCGCAAACACCTGAAGTAAAAGTGTATTGCCTTGGCATTTCCAAATGGTGCTCCCACGGGCCTGAATCTTCTTTTATTAATGAATTGGTATCGATACAACTTACTGTAGCATCTGCAACTTTAGCACACATCAGCTTATTCCATTTTTTATAAAAAACACTGTCCCCGCTGCGTGTTATATAGTCAGAAAAAGCACAGAGAAACAATCCAAAATCATCATATTCAATATTGGGCCCAAATTCATTATAGTCGCATTCTTCGTTGCCATTGCCAAAATATCTTGTTAGTGAAATTTGGTAATCAACCCCGGGGCCATAATCTTTTCCATTATACCAATAATGTTTAAAGCGGTTAGATTTTGCTTTCAACATAAACTCTAATCCTTTTTTAGCCTCAGTATACATACCTAAATGGGTCATGGCCTGTATAGCAAAACTACCATCTCTTACCCAGGCTGTATGCCATAAACCCGGTCTAAGCGAAGCCAGTATCTGCCCATGGGACAAAGGAAAAATTTCATTATCAGCTACCTGCGACATCTTTAAAATAGCAATAGATTGCTCTATCACCTTTCTTTCTTTATTAGTTAAATTTCCAGGAATAGTACAGGCAGCAAAAAGCTTTTGCATATGCTGGAGTTCATCATCCAGCAAAGAGGTTTTTGCTTTGGCTAACCTGGCAATAGCCCTGTTTACAGTTGCTGCATTGGTATGCAGAGAATCGGTAAAAGAGTATAAGAAATATTTTTCATACACATTATTGTTATACCTGCGCATAATAGTTCCTGTTAAAATATCAGCTCCAATATGAACGGGAAGATCTTCCAGGGGATTTTCAAGTAGAGAGATATTGCTTACTGCTTTTCCTTTTCCTGTTTCGGCAGTAAAGGAGAGGGTTTCTATTTTTTGTTTTTTCCCCCTTACTACTATATAGAATATTTTATCACTTTTTGTAAACGATGAAAAATAATTTACCGTGTAGTCATTATAATTGACAGTTATGATATGTGTATTTTTAAGATAAGTTGCCTGCGTTGGGCGTTCAGTACTGTTTAATGTAATATTGCCTGCAAAAGGATGTACATATTTACCTGAGTCATAGAGTGCAAAAATGTGCGGATACACATCATCAATTCTGTTTTCTTTTGTATTATACACTGCCACTATTAAACCATTGGAAGTAGTTAATTTAAAATAAGAAGATTCAATAGGCTTACCCAATTCCTGTGCTGATAGCAGTGATTGACCAAAAGTGAAAAACAAAATGGTGAGAATGACCTTTATTTTCATGATTTGTAAGTTCTGTTTTATAAATTTACTATTAAACTTTATCATCTCGGGAAGCTTGCTAAAGAAGGCTAAAAAGATTTTTTTCTTCCCACAACACTTTATTGCCATCAGTTGTTTTGGTTATACTTTTGTCCTTCAAAACCCGGATATTGGAATTTGGGTTTTGGATTTTCATTATTGAATTAATACTATGGCATATAAGAATCAGCAACAGTTTATCGACGCATTGGAAAAAGCAGGTGAACTTATCCGAATAAAAACTTATGTTAAACCTGAACTGGAAATTGCAGAAATAACAGACCGCATCAGCAAAACAGACGGAGGTGGTAAAGCATTATTGTTTGAAAACACGGGTTATGATTTCCCCGTCTTAATGAATGCATACGGCAGTGATAAAAGAATGTGTATGGCGCTTGGGGTAAATCACCTGGATGATGTGGCCAAAGAGATAGAAGATTTGTTTAAGCTTTTAACCAAACCAAAAGAAAGCCTCCTCGACAAATTAAATCTCTTACCCAAGCTAAGCCAGTTTGCCAGTTGGATGCCCAAAGTAAAAAGTGGCAGGGGAGAATGCCAGGAAGTGATAATGACTGAACCGGATATCACCAAACTCCCTGTGATAAAATGCTGGCCTAAAGATGGAGGGCCATTTGTTACGTTGCCGGTTATTCATACCAAAGAACCAAATACAGGTACCCGTAATGTAGGTATGTACCGTATGCAGGTGTTTGGCCCTACACTCACTGGTATGCACTGGCATAAGCATAAAGTAAGCGCCAAACATTTTAATGAATATAAAAAATTAGGTAAGCGTATGCCGGTGGCCGTTGCTCTTGGTGGAGACCCGGTATATGCTTATTCTGCTACTGCTCCTTTACCGGAAAATGTTGATGAATATATGCTGGCGGGTTTTCTGCGTAAGAAAAAAGTAGAACTGGTCAAATGTATTACGCAACCGGATATCGAAGTTCCTGCTGATGCTGATTTTATTATTGAAGGTTATGTAGAACCGGATGAAGAATTAATATGGGAAGGACCATTTGGTGATCATACAGGTTATTATTCTTTGCCCGATTGGTATCCACGTTTTCATATTACGGCTATTACATATAAAAAGAATCCTGTTTATCCCGCAACCATTGTTGGTATTCCGCCACAGGAAGATGCCTGGCTGGGTAAGGCAACAGAAAGAATTTTCTTAGCGCCGATTAAGATGACATTGGTTCCTGAAATTATAGATATGGATATGCCAATTGAGGGAGTGTTTCATAATCTCGTTATTTCTCAAATCAAAAAAGATTATGCAGGGCAGGGGCAAAAAGTAATGAATGCAATGTGGGGAGCCGGGCAAATGATGTTTAATAAAATTTTGGTGATTGCAGATGAAGGAGTAAAAATCCAGGATTATGAATCGCTGGCTAAATATGTGTTTAAGAATTTGAATGTGGTAACGGATGTTTCTTACAGCAGCGGACCAATGGACGTGCTGGACCATAGTTGCAGCAAGATGGGTTTTGGAGGAAAGATGTGTATTGACGGTACCGGGAAGTTTGAGGAAGAAAGAGATGATAGTTTTGAATTGACAGTTGACCATGAACAATTGACAGAGGAAGAGATTACAAAAATGTTTCCTGAGGCAAAATATGTAAATGTTTCTTTATTGAAAAAGGGCATTCCCTGCATCATAGTATCTGTGGAAAAAAAGAGGAAAGGTCATGTAAGGGAACTGCATCACCAGCTTTGCCAGGATATTGATGCCATGGAAGGAATAAAAATGGTGCTTTATGTGGAGCATACCGTTGATGCGAATGATTTGGCTACGGCACTCTGGCGTTTCTGTAATAATCTTGACCCAAAACGTGACCATATTGTTTTCCAGGATGATTCTAAAAGCGATGCTAATAAAACATTTGCGTGTCTTGGTTTAGATGGAACAAGAAAAACAAAAGCTTTTGATAATTTCCATCGTGACTGGCCGAATATTATTGTGGCAGATGATGCTACGATTAAAGCGGTTGATGAAAAGTGGAGTGGGTTAGGAATTGGAAATTTTCTTTCATCACCTTCACTCAAATTTAAGAATCAATTATACGGAGAAGAAGCGGTGGTGAGTTAAGAAATGGTATTATTGTATTATAAAAAAGTATTTAAGAAATGAAAAACATATACAGACTATTAATTTTAGTTATTTCACTTATAATAAATGTATCGGTTGATGCACAGAAAAGCATAGCTAAAACTAAAATTCAAAAAGATAATCCTGCCCCAATCAAGTCACTTCTCTGGGAGATCTCTGGTAATGGATTAAAACAACCCTCTTATTTATTTGGGACCATGCATTTGCTTTGTAAAAACGATGCTTTAATAAGTAAGGAACTGGAAAATATTATTGCTAATTCATCTGCTATTTATCTTGAACTGGATATGGATAATTTAATGGAGCTGATGGGCGCCTTCCAGTATATGAATATGAAGGATGGGAAAAAACTAAGTGATTATTTAACCGAAGATGAAGTAAAAAAAGTGAAGAACTGGTTTGAAGTCAATCAGCCATTAATTCCATCAATGATGATAGACAAAATGAAACCCATCTTTTTAAGCAGTATGATTGGCGAAAAAGGTTTTGATTGCGAGCAGCAGGATGGCATGGAAATGCGGATAATGGAAGAGGCTTCTAAAAATCAAAAGGAAATAAAAGGACTGGAGACAATGGCTTACCAGGCAGGTATTATGGACAGTATACCTTACGACGTACAGGCAAAAGAATTGATAAAAGCAATTGACAGTTCGTCTGTACAGGATAGTTCATTAACTGAGTTAGTTGATTTATATAAAAAACAGGATTTGGAAAAACTGGATTCACTGATTAATCGTTCAGAAGGTGAGATTGGAAAATATAACGAGATACTATTATACAAAAGGAACAGTAACTGGGCAGCGAAAATAAAAACATTGGTAACAAAAAACTCTCTCTTATTTGCAGTTGGCGCCGGTCATTTACCAGGTGCAAAAGGTGTAATAGCATTGCTTCGTAAAGAAGGATTTACCGTTAAACCTGTAAAAAATGAATGGCAATTACCAACTGATAAAATGTAAGAGTAAATAATTGTTTAAAATAAAAAACCTTCAGACAACTGAAGGTTTTTTTTATTTTTTGCTTAAAAAAATTATGCTACAGCTTTCTTAACAAGTGCCGCTGCCTCACTTAATAAGATAGCACTCTGCACTTCTAACCCGCTTTCATCAATCAGTTTCTTTGCTTCTTCAGCATTTGTTCCCTGCAGGCGTACAATAATAGGTACATGAATATTCCCCATTTTATTGTAAGCATCTATTACACCCTGGGCCACACGGTCGCACCTCACAATACCACCAAATATGTTGATGAGGATAGCTTTTACATTTGGGTCTTTTAAAATGATTTTAAAACCCGCTTCAACAGTTTGCGCATTAGCTGTACCACCTACATCAAGGAAGTTAGCTGGTTCGCCACCGCTTAATTTAATCATATCCATTGTTGCCATTGCCAACCCTGCACCATTCACCATACAACCTACATTTCCATCCAGTTTAACAAAATTCAAATTGTATTTATGTGCTTCTACTTCTGTAGGATCTTCTTCGCTGATATCTCTTAATGCTTCCAAATCGCTGTGACGCATCAACGCATTATCATCTAAATTCATTTTGCAATCAACTGCAACCATCTTTTCATCGCTTGTTTTAAACAAAGGATTTATTTCCAGCATCGCACAATCCAATCCAACATACGCATTATATAAATTGGTTACAAATTTTACACAATTCTTAAAAGCTTCCCCGCTTAATCCTAAATTAAAAGCAATCTTTCTTGCCTGGAAACCCTGTAAACCACCGCCGGGATGAACCCATTCTTTAAAAATCTTTTCGGGCGTATCATGTGCCACGTCTTCAATGTTCATACCACCTTCGGTACTGTACATAATTACGTTTTGTCCTTTTGTTCTGTCTAATAAAATAGAGAGATAAAATTCTTTGGTGGGATTGGGGCCGGGATAATAAACATCTTGTGCCACTAATACTTTACTAACCAATTTCCCTGCCGGGCCGGTTTGTAAGGTCACCAATGTGCCGCCGATGATATTACCAGCTATATTTTTTATTTCTTCAGCATTTTTACCAACAGCCACACCACGTTGCTCAGTACCCATAATTTTACCTTTGCCACGTCCGCCGGCATGTATCTGTGCCTTTACTACAGCAAAACTGTTTCCTGTTTGCACTTTCAGTTGTTTGTATGCTTCTTCAGCCTTTTCGGGAGTATCAACAGGGATACCTTCCTGTACGGGTACATTGTATTTTTTTAGTAAATCTTTAGCCTGGTATTCGTGTAAGTTCATGCGGAAAAAATTTCGGCGAAAATAGGAAGAAGTTCTGAGTTTCCGGTTGCTTGTTACTGGTTTCTTGATACTTGTTTCTTGTGCCTTGTCTCTTTCTTATCTTTGCCGCCGATGAAAACAAAAACGCTAAAGAAAGATAAGGTTAACATCATCACCCTTGGATGCAGCAAGAACATGGTGGATAGTGAAGTGCTCAGCGGCCAGTTACTGGCAAATGATATTGATGTGGTGCATGAAAGCGGTAAAAAAGATCACAATATTGTTATTGTAAACACCTGTGGCTTTATTGACAAAGCGAAAGAAGAAAGTGTAAATACTATTCTTGACCAGGTAGAATTAAAACGCCGTGGAAAATTAGATAAGGTTTATGTGACAGGTTGTTTAAGTGAACGCTATAAAAATAATTTAGAAGAAGAAATACCTGAAGTGGATGCTTATTTCGGTACCATGGAATTACCTCAGATATTAAAACAGTTTGAAGCCGATTATAAAGCAGAATTAATTGGTGAACGTTTACTAAGCACGCCGAAACATTATGCTTATTTAAAAATTTCTGAAGGTTGTAACCGTACCTGTGCGTTTTGTGCTATTCCATTAATGCGTGGTCAGCATATTAGCAGGCCAATAGAACAATTAGTAAAAGAAACTGAAGGATTGGTGAAGATGGGAGTGAAAGAAGTAATGCTGATTGCACAGGAACTTACTTATTATGGTTTGGATATTTATAAGAAAAGGGAATTGCCTAAGCTTTTACATGCCTTGGCTGATGTAAAGGGTTTAGAATGGATTCGTTTACATTATGCCTATCCATCTAAATTTCCATTGGAGATTTTAGATGCGATGAAAGAAAGAGAAAACATCTGTAACTATTTAGATATGCCTTTACAGCATGCAAGTGATAATATGCTTAAAGCCATGCGAAGAAATATTACCCGTAACGAGATGAATGATTTGATTCATCAAATAAGAGAAAAGGTGCCGGGCATTTGTTTGCGTACCACATTGATTGCTGGTTTCCCCGGTGAAACGGAAAAAGATGTAGAAGACCTTAAAGGTTTTTTAAGAGAACACCGCTTTGACCGGGTTGGTATTTTTTCTTATTCGCATGAAGAAGGAACTTCTGCTTATGATTTTGCTGATAATATTCCGCAGGAAGAAAAAGAAGCAAGGGCACAGGAGATAATGGAAGTGCAGCAGGAAATAAGTTTTGAAAAGAACCAGGAAAAAGTTGGGCAAACATTTAAAGTAATTGTTGATAAAAAAGAATCCGGCCGTTATTTAGGGCGTACAGAATTTGATTCGGTGGAAGTAGATAATGAAGTAATAATAAATACAGATAAAAAATTGACTATAGGTGAATTTGTAAATGTAAAAATCACCAAAGCGTATGATTATGATTTGGAAGGGGAGAAAGTATTTTAAATATTATTCCTTTTTAAATTCAAGTATTACCACTGCACTCTTTTTATCATCCGCACTTAAAAATACCTGTTTACGCTGGTTGCCGTAGGTAATAATCATCAGGGCTGTATTGGGTGGCACAGTTCCCTGGTTTTCGGCATACATTACAATTTCATGATGAGGGTTCTGTGAATTAATATTAAAATTAAACCGCAATGGCTTGTCTGATAAAGTTGCATTGGAAAGTGCAATAGTGTTATTATGTATTACAGTAATAATATCGCCATCAATAGTTCCATTATCATAAAACTCCACTACCACTTCACCCGTATCCAAGCTAACCTTATCCGTCACAATATTTTCCCTTGCTTTTAATTTGGTTTGCACTTCAATTTTAGCATTACTCAATGAGGTGGTATCTATTCTTGGCTCCAGTGCAGGTTTAATAACAGTTGAAGTATCCTTTTTTAGTTTAATAGGCTCTGTTTTAACTATAACCTGAGTATCCTTTTTTATTTTAATAGGCTCTGTTTTAACTATAACCTGAGTGTCCTTTTTTATTTTAATTGGTTCGGATTTAACTATTACTTGCGTGTCTTTCTTTTCTGCTACCGGGGCTATAACAACAGGAACATCGGGTATTGTTTTTACCGTTGCCTTCACCTCAGTTTTTGGCTCTTCAGTTTTTTTGGCAGTGGCGGTTTCGTTTGTTACCGTAGGCAATGGTTTTGAAATGATCTCAGGTTCGGGAGGAGGCGGAGGATTATCTTTCACTGCTATTAAAGAATCAATACGCAAATCAATTTTCTTTGTAATTGCTTCCACATCTCCTTTGTATGGTTCAAGGAAAATATATCCTTTGGTTTTATCCTGTATTAATCCTTTGGACAAGCCAATATAATCTCCATAAATATTATCGGTGAATTTGTTTTTTACCAGCACCAGGTTGTACCTGAATTGTAATAAGATACTTCGGGCATCCCGTCCTATTTTCTTAACGTCTTTAGAATAATAATTAATAACGAGTGTATTCTCTAAAACATCTCCTTTAAATTTTACCTGCAGTGTAAGCGGACTGTTCCTTTGCATGAAATCGTAGGAAATAGTACCATAACATTTATTGCCATCAACAGTTAAATCCATTTTTACATACCATACGGTTTTATTTACACCTGTACCTTTATGTTCCATAGTTCCTATCCAGGTGCCGGTAGTATCACCTGCGAAACTAATTAAGGAAAAAAACAATAAACTGGTGCAGAGTAGTAATGCCTTCATAGATAATTTTGAAAAGCTTGTTAAAACTGTCATTTAAATGCCTCCGGACAAAGCTTAATAACGTAAATCTATGCACTTATTGCATAGAATTGCTACATTCGTTGCCTGTTTTTTGATGATTTTTAAATTATATAGATGAATTTTATTGCTTCCAGGTTGTCTTACGCACAAACAGGCTATTTTTCAAGGATTGTGATTGATTATCTCTCCGGCGACGAAAAATTATTTCCTTTTTATAAGTACACTGTTTCTTTAGATGGAATTCGTTCCTCAATTGAAACCCGGAAACAATATAACACCAATAGGGAGTTACTGGTAAATGAGTTAAAGAAACAATATGCTGAAGTCCCGGCAACAGATGCAGTAAAGAACAATATCCATAAACTGCTTTCGCCAACTACTTTTACTATTTGCACAGCACACCAGCCAAATATATTTACAGGGCCACTGTATTTTATTTATAAAATTTTGCATGTTGCAAAGCTTTCTGCTGTTTTGAAAAACCAAATACCAGCGTATGATTTTGTGCCGGTGTATTATATGGGCAGCGAAGATGCTGACCTGGAGGAACTCAATAACATTACAATACAGGGCAATAAATTAATTTGGCAAACCAAACAAACGGGTGCGGTTGGCAGAATGAAAGTTGATGATGATTTATTGAAATTGATTACTGCTATCAACGGGCAAATTTCTGTTTTGCCAAATGGCAAAGAACTGGTACAAATTTTTATTGATTGCTATAAGAAAGGAAAAACAATTCAGCAATCTACTTTTGAGCTGGTGAATACATTGTTTGGTGAATTTGGCGTGATTGTTTTGATACCTGATAATACCAGTTTAAAAGCAGCTTTTGCCGGAGTAGTTGAAAAGGAACTATTTGAAGAGTTTTCTAACCCTTTAGTAAAAGAAACAGCGAATAAGCTTAACGAAAATTATAAAGCGCAGGCGAGCGGGAGAGAAATAAATTTATTTTATTTGATAGATGATAAACGGGAACGAATAGAAAAAGAAGGTTCTGAGTTTTTAATTCGCAGTTTGGAATTGAGGTTTACTAAAGAAGAGATATTGGATGAGTTGAAGAAATATCCAGAACGATTTAGTCCCAATGTTATTCTACGTGGCGTTTTCCAGGAAATGATTTTGCCTAATATTGCTTTTATTGGCGGGGGAGGAGAACTGGCTTACTGGCTGGAACTGAAAAAAGTTTTTGAAGCTGCTAATGTTCCTTATCCAATGCTGGTATTGCGTAATTCTTTTTTGTTACTCAATAATGAGCAAAAGAAAAAAGCCGATAAGCTGGCTTTGAGCACTGTAGATTTATTTTTGTCCGAAACAGAATTACTAAACAGGTTGGTACGTAAACAAACCAGCAATATATTATCACTAAATGATGAAATAACTGCTTTGCAAAAACTATATCAGCAATTACAGGTTAAAGCAATGCCTGTTGATAAAACTTTGTTGCAGCATATTGAATCGCTTCATAAAAAAGCCCGGCAAAGAGTAGAGGTTTTAGAAAAGAAAAGGCTAAGGGCTGAAAAAAGAAAATATGAAGCGGAGAATAGAGAAATCA
>JBLMVP010000161.1:0-7941 GCA_050256755.1 Sphingobacteriales bacterium
GCATTAATGGAGAAATTGAAAGAGAAAGTGCATACCAATAAAATAATTGAAAGTTGATGAAGACGTACGTACATGGTTGAATAAAAAAATTTAGTTTTACAAGGTACCAAAATTATGCCGATTGAACATATCTGCGTTTATAGCAGGAAGAATAGCCTTTAACACACAATCTTCCTTTTCAAAATTCATCATACGATTAGCCATAGTAGCCACTATGCTCAGTGTGGGGGGAATGATAATTGCCCTTTCCTTTGTAAATGGGTTTGAGCAAACCATCAGTAATAAAGTATTTAGCTTATGGGGACACATTAGGGTTCAATACCTTACTACCGAACAGGTTGCCCTGGCAGAAGAAACCCCTATTAAAAAAGACGATGTAATTTTTAACAACTTAAAGCAGTTACCGGGAGTCAGTTCTGCTAACACCTTCGCCACCAAATCAGTTTTAATTAAAAGCGACACTACGCTAGAGGGGGTTATTTTAAAAGGAATTGAAAAAGATTTTGAGTTTGATGCCTACCAGCATTTTTTAAGAGAAGGCGTTTGGATGAATTTTCCCGACAGTGGTTACAGTACTGATATTGTACTTTCAACTACCACCGCCTCCCAGCTAAAAGTAAATGTTAACGACTCTGTCATTCTTTTCTTCCTTGGAAACGGAAGCAATCCGCGAATAAGAAAGGCAAGGGTTAGCGGATTATTTAAAACTGGTATTGAAGAATATGATAAAAACGTTGCTATAGGCGATTTAAATCTGATACGCCGCATCAACTTATGGAATGATAGTTTAATTGGAGGTTATGAAGTATATGTGAAAGATAAAAACCTGATGAACCCGTTGAATGAACAAATAAAAAATTCTTTACCTGTTCAATGGGGCAGCCGTACCATTGAAGAAGTTTATCCCAATATTTTTGACTGGTTAAATCTGCAGCATAAAACTAAATGGCTGGTGCTGGTGATTGTAATGGTGGTGGCCGTTATCAATTTAATTACCTGTCTTTTAATATTAGTACTTGATCGTACCAATATGGTAGGTATTTTAAAATCATTGGGAGCCTATGACTGGAATGTGCAAAAGATATTTCTTTATCACGGTACTATCATCAGTGCAGGAGGCATCATACTGGGAACCCTATTTGGTGTTTTGTTCTGCTGGCTACAGTCGGCTACTGGTTTTATAAAATTGAATGAGGAAGCTTATTATTTATCTATCGCTCCCGTAAAAATAATCTGGTGGCAGGTTTTTTTAGTTGATGCAGCTACACTTCTAATTTGTTTTATTGTGCTGCTGCTACCTTCTCTTTTGGTAAAAAGAATTACGCCTATTAAAGCAATACGTTTTGAATAAATTATTACAGCTTAAGGTGAGATAAAATAATCCCCGTTGCAACAGCAGCATTCAATGATTCAGCTTTGCCAATTTGCGGTATGGTTATTTTCGTTGAAGCAAAACTGAGCAATTCTTTACTTATTCCTTTTGATTCATTCCCGATTAATAAGACACCATTCTTCCCTTCTTTGATCTTTTGAACCGGAATTCCTTCCAATGCCGCAGCCATTATTTCAATGCCCTTTTGCTTGTTTAAGAAATCTTCCAAATCTGTATACATTACATTAACACGAATAATACTTCCCATTGTTGACTGAACCACTTTGGAATTATATACATCAGCACAGTCTTTAGAACAAATAATGTGCTTTATCCCAAACCAATCAGCAATGCGGATAATTGTCCCCAAATTTCCCGGATCCTGTATCTCATCTAAAGCAATTACCAATTGAATTTTACAATCTATATTTTGCTTTGCAGGCAGTTTTTTAATTATAGCAAAAACCTGGTTAGGTGTATTTAGGCTGGATATTTTCTCCAATTCTTTTTCGCTTACCTCGTTCAGGCTTTCCGTGCCAATATTTTTAACTAAATTCTCATTCGTTTCATGCCAATTTTTAACTGCATAAATATACCGTACAGCCGAAGGTTTTTCCTTCAGTATTTCTGCAACAATTTTAGGACCTTCAGCAATAAAAACACCTTCTTCATCTCTGAATTTTTTATGGCTCAAACTTTGAATATATTTGACCTGCGTTTTACTTAGCATGATTATCTTTTTATGATTATACAACCCGGAAGAAATACCATTTTTTATATACTGACCCTGGTTGCTATGCCCATCCTTTTTTCTTCCTGTTTCTTTATGGAAGCGAAAGTAAAAAAATATCCCAAGGACCTTCCATTTGTTTATGCCAATAAATTTAATATCAAAACAGATTCACTAACTAAAAGCCAGAAGGCTGACCTCCGTTCAAGAGTCACAGACCAACTTGATGACAGTATGCTGGTAAAAGTGCTTGACAGGGCCATTTTCCGGAGAGTAATAAAAAGTCCTCCCGTTTTTGATACGAATGCATTAAATCAATCAGTAAAAAATATCAAAGTACTGATGAATAATTTGGGTTATTTCCGGAGTGAAGTAAATGCCAGTTATAAAATTGATTCCAGTAAAAATTTAACCGAAAAAGGTGAATACCGGGTTACCAGTACGTTTAATGTAGATACCAAAAAGAATACTTTAATAGATTCTTTAAATTTCATATTTCCTTCCTTTGAGTTACAGCAGGTGGTAATAAACAATCTGCACAATGTCATTCTAAAAAGAGGAGAACCCTTCACTGTTGAAAAGGTTTCGTCTGAGATAAACAGGCTTCTGGCAGATTTCAGAAATAATGGCTTTTTTAAAATTACCCGTAATGATATTTATGCTGATGTAGATACAGTGAATAAAGCTTTGTTTAATCCTGACTTAAGTGATTTTGAAAGAATCATTTTATTAGCGAGAAGTAAAAGCAAACGGCCAACAATCAATGTGATGATGCGCCTCAGACCACAAAATGACAGTTCAAAATTAGTACGATACTACGTGGGCAATATTACCGTATTCCCGGATTTTAATTTCCTTAATAGCCTGACAAATTCTCAAAAAACAAAATACCCAAAAGACAGCAGCGTAATTATTAAATACAATGCTGACAAATATCATACGTCTTTTATCACTAATAATATTTTTTTAAAGAAAGGAGATTTGTACAGGGAAGATAATTACATACGCACCTTAAATAATCTTAACCAGTTAGGCGCCTGGCAGGTTGTAAATGTTTTGCCTTCAGTTGATTCATTACCGACAGACTCCGTTCCTAAAGTTGATTTTACTTTATTTCTTACACCAGTAAAAAAATATAGCTTTTCAGCTAATATCGAATCCAGCCTTTCAACTAATGTAACTGCTGCAACTGGCAACGGAAATATTTTAGGGTTTTTAGGCAACCTTTCATTGACTAACAGAAATGTTGGCAAAGAAGGCATCAGGATAACACATAGTGTCAGGAGTGGCGTAGAATATAATCTTTCTCAAAATGGAGCTCAAAACTCCAGGGAACTGGGTTATAGCAGTAACTTATCCATCCCTAAATTCATGCCCCCATTCAAATTCTTATTGCCCAAAAAACCAATAACAAAAAGCAGTACCATCAATGCTAATATCTCGTCCTTAAATAGGATTGGCTTTTTTAACCTCGCTTCCTTTAATCTTGGCTTTGGATATGAATGGAAAAGGAAAATAAATTCCACTGGCTTTTGGAGACCACTAAGCATTGATTATTCAAACCTTTACAATGCATCAGACTCTTTTAATAAAGCAAGAGAAGATAATGTCTTTTTGAAAAATTCTTTTCAAACTTCATTAGTGATCGGTCAGAGTTTTGGTTATGCATTACAATTAACAGGAAAAAAACATCCTGACCGAATTACAACATTCAAAGTTAATTTAGAGGAATCAGGATTGATATTCGGTACCATAAAGAAAGCTGTTAATAAAGTTGGGTTTTTAAAAAATTTAAGAGAATTTGTCAAAGGAGATGTTGAAGTAAAACATTTTATCAATTTCAAAAAATCTACTTTGGTGTTTCGGGTATTTACAGGTATAGGAACACCTGTGCGTGGGGATTCGGGAATTCCATTCTTCAAACAGTATTTTGCCGGAGGACCAAATAGTATGCGGGCATGGCCAATTCGTACGCTGGGTCAGGGTGGAGCCAAATTCCCAGATTATAAACCCGGCGCCAGCAGGTTTAATGACCGGGTGGGTGATATCCAAATAGAAGCCAATGTAGAATACCGTTATGATATTACACAGCTTTTCAATAATGTTATAGCTTTAAAAGGTGCTTTGTTTATGGATGCTGGTAATGTATGGGCTATTAAGAAAGATAAAACAATTTTAACAGGAGAGGATCCCAAAGTTTTTCAATTTAAAAATCTTTATAAACAAGTAGCAGTTGGTTTGGGAACAGGTTTGCGATTTGATTTCAATTATTTTCTTGTACGTTTTGACTTTGGTTTTCGTTTTAAAAAGCCCGATGTAACTGAAAATAATGGATGGCAAATACCAGGCATCAATTTTAGAAATCTAATTGGACCAAAAGGAAAAGAATGGAGATACAATAACTTTAATTTCACTTTTGGAATAAGCTATGCTTTTTAAGCTTTTTAGCATTTCACCCCAATTCACCTGCGGTAAACCGTTGAATAAAACTTTCAATAGTCATTGCATCTGCTACATTAAACTCACCAATTCTTGTACGACGTAAGCTGCTTAAATATGCACCACAACCTAATATCTCACCGTAATCAAAAGCAAGACTCCTGATATAGGTTCCTGTGGAACATACCGCCCTGAAATGAACGACAGGTAATTCTATCTTAGTTATTTCAAATTCTTTTATAAAAACTTTACGTGGTTCTATTTTAACCTCCACTCCTTTTCTCGCTGATTTGTACAAAGGTTTGCCATCCACTTTTATTGCAGAATGAGCCGGCGGCAGCTGCATTATTTCGCCAATAAAATTTCTGGTGGCACCTACCAGCTTTTCTATAGTAAGATGAGAATATTCTTTAAAATTTTCAGGGTTACTCTCCAAATCATACGTTGGCGTAGTAGCTCCCAGGGTAAAGGTTCCGGTATATTCTTTTTCCCTGGCCATGTACTCGTTTATTTTTTTGGTAAACTTTCCCGTGCAAATAATGAGCAACCCGGTAGCCAATGGGTCAAGCGTCCCTGCATGTCCTACTTTTTTTATACGGATAAGCGAACGTATTTTGGCAACAGCATCAAAAGATGTCCATTTAAGCGGCTTATCAATCAGTAACATTTTCCCTTCAGCAAAAGAATTAATTGGTTCGGTGGCCATATTGGGCGAAGATAATGGGCAAATGTGAAGGAACAAGGGATAAGATACAAGGAACAAAAAAACACAAACAACGACCTTCAAACAAAAACAAACTATATCGCCTGTCTTGCTTTCAGCTCAAGATATTTATTAACCGTATCAACCGTAACATTTTGCGGTGGGGTTAATATAGAAAGGATACCATGTTTCTGTAATTCTTTTACAATTACCCTTTTTTCATAAGCAAATTTCTCTGCAATCGTTTTTATATAAACACCTTCCATGTCGTTTGCTCTTTGTTGAGTTAATTGTTTTATCTCAGTATTTTCAAAAAACACTACCAGTAATAAATGGTAACGGGAAAGTTTTACCAGGTAGGGTAACTGTCTTTGCAATCCTGAAATAGATTCAAAATTTGTAAACAATACCAATAGACTCCTGTGTTTAATATGTGCCCTTACACGGGCATAGAGTAATTCAAAATCACTTTCAAGATATTCGGTACGCTGGTTGTATAAAACCTGTAACACATTTTCCAGCTGAGTGGGTTTTCTATCGGCAGGCAATATGGTTCCCATTTTATTAGAAAATGTCAGTAATCCAAACCTATCCTGCTTGTGCAGACAAACATTGCATAAAACCAATGAAGCGTTAATGGCATAATCCAGTAAGGTTAATCCATCAAAAGGCATTTTCATTAACCTGCCTTTATCAATAATGCAATACACCTGCTGGCTTCGTTCATCAGTAAATGTATTTACCATAAGCATACCACGGCGTGCGGTAGCTTTCCAGTTAATAGTACGGATATCATCGCCCTGGATGTATTCTTTTATTTTCTCAAACTCCATACTGTGCCCTATTTTTCGCAGCCGTTTATTTCCGGCTTCATTATTTTGAGCTGTTTCTGCAATCAGTTCATATTTGCGCATTTGAATAAAGGATGGATATACAGGAACCATCTGTTCCGCATCAATTTCAAATCTTCTTCCTAAAAACCCTAGAAGAGAACTTAGCAGCATAATAATATTTCCGAAGTGATATTCCCCCCTTTCCAGTGGACGTAACAGGTAACGGAATGTTTTTTCTTCACCGGGTTTAAATTTTTCTTTCCAATGATAATTTCTTACCTGGAACTGCTGAGGCATTTCATCAATTATTTCGGCCATTACAACAAATGCATAATTATTTTTTATCTGTAACGAAACCGCGTTAGCATCGCCATTACTCATTCTTTCGGCGATTATTCTTTTTGCCAATGGTTTTTTACGGGGAATAAAAAGGAAAGCCGTTTCAACAAACAGCAGGGCAATGTACAAGCCAACTAAAACTTTGGCCGGAAATTCTATAGCTGGGAAGAAGAAGGCGAGTATAAAAAGAAAAACGATGACCCCGCCGGCAATATAAAACCGGGTATTCAGGAATAAGGATTTAAATACCGTGGATGCCAAAAACCACAATCCAAAACCTGCCAGCAGAATAATAAGTAAAGTCATTAGCGGGGCACTTCAACTGATTTAATAATTTTTTCTATCAACTCATCAGGGGTTATCCCTTCCATTTCTTTTTCGGGGGTAAGGATGATCCGGTGACGGAGCACATGCGGTGTTACTTCAATAATCTCTTCAGGCGTAATAAAGTCACGGCCACGCATGGCTGCTAATGCTTTAGCTGCTTTTAATATAGCAAGGGAAGCACGGGGTGATGCGCCAAGATATAAGGAAGAATTGTTACGGGTTTCATTTACCAATCTTGCGATATACTCTATTAATTTATCTTCTGCATTAATCTGGCGGATCAACCCGCGATAGACAGCAATATCATTCGCAGATAACACCTTTGGTACAGCTTCGGTCAGCAGCAATGGATTGGCCTGGTGCTGTGTTTTCAAAATATCCATCTCTTCAGCAAGGGCCGGATATTTTACTTCAATCTTAAAAATAAAACGGTCTAACTGTGCTTCAGGCAAGCGGTAAGTTCCTTCCTGCTCTATTGGATTTTGTGTAGCCAGCACCATAAATGGTGTATCCATTGGATAAGTTATACCGTCTACAGTAACCTGTCTTTCTTCCATTACTTCAAATAAAGCTGACTGTGTTTTGGCAGGAGCCCGGTTTATTTCATCAATTAAAATAATATTGCTAAATATAGGCCCCCGTTTAAACTGGAAAGCAGCTTCTTTCGGATTAAATACCGATGTACCGAGTACATCACTTGGCATAAGGTCGGGTGTAAACTGTATGCGGCTAAAACCTACATCCATAATTTTTGCCAGCAGTTTTGCCGTTAATGTTTTAGCAACACCGGGCACCCCTTCAATTAAAATATGTCCATCACTCAATAAACCGGCAATTAATAAATCTATCATCTGGTGCTGGCCAATAATAACTTCACCAATACTCTGGCGGATTTTCTGCACTGCTTCAGTTAATCCGCTTAAATCCGTTCTTTGCTCAAAAAAATTTTCCTGCATACTATTTATTGTTTATAAAATTCCTGAATGCGGTTATGTAAATCCAGCAACTCCAGGTCTGTCACCTGTTCACTATTATTTACAGATTCTATAATTGCCGACAGTTCCTCTATACTTTCTTCTGAAACTCCACTTTTTCTTGATAAAGCTTTTACAAATTCATCATTAATAACATGGGTAGCCAGGAAATAATGATTGCGGATATGTTCAAAGAAATAAGTAATCATTTTAACAGCAATATT
>JBLMVP010000162.1:0-4036 GCA_050256755.1 Sphingobacteriales bacterium
TATAATTAGTGAACTCGTCACAAAATAAATACACTACTGGATTTTGACTATTGTTTTTTGGATTTTGCTGTCTGCGTTTCACATACCAACTTTTTAATGTCGTTTTATACATTGCCGGCATGGAACGTTTTACTGCAAAGCCTGAAACTTTCTTTATCACACTGCTCAGCATATTATTCGTCATGGCGAAATTGTAAAGTGATGGAAACATTGCTCCCAACTTTGCTGACTTACTGAAATTGGCAATCAGTTTAGAACGGAATGGAATTCCATTGGCATCATAATAATGTTGCAGGAACTCAGCCTTCAGCTTTGCCATATCCACATTCGATGGACATTCAGATTTACAGCCCTTGCAACTCAAACATAAATCCATCACCTCATAAATCTCTTTATGATCAAAACGATTCAGCTTATTAGAATTCGTTAAGAACTCTCTTAGAATATTGGCCCTTGCCCTTGTGGTATCTTTTTCATCTTTAGTCGCCATGTAAGAAGGGCACATGGTACCACCGCTTAAGTGTGTTTTACGGCAATCGCCACTTCCATTACATTGTTCTGCATGCTGCAATATATCCTGGTTATGAAAACGAAAAACAGTTTTAAATTCCGGTGTATGCTGACCGGGAACATAACGCAGCATTGTATTCATTGAAGGTGTATCTACAATCTTATTAGGATTGAAAATATTTTCAGGATCCCATGCTTTTTTAATTTCCTTCAGCAGCTGATAATTCTTCTCTCCCACCATTTGTTTAATAAATTCTCCCCGCAATCTTCCATCACCATGTTCACCACTTAAAGAACCATTGTATTTTTTAACCAGTGCAGCAATCTCCTCAGCAATGGTGCGGAACAGCTGATTGCCTTCTTTAGTTTTTAAATTAATAATAGGACGTAAATGTATTTCACCAGAACCTGCATGCGCATAATGCACAGAATACAGATTATACTTCTTTAGTATTTCATTAAAGTCCCTGATATAGCCGGGCAAATCATTTACATCAACAGCTGTATCCTCAATTACAGGAACTGCTTTTTCATCACCAGGCAAATTACCAAGCAAACCCAAACCTGCTTTACGCAAAGCCCAAATCTTTTTGGTATCCTCACCAAACAATAATGGGAAATGATACCCTAATCCTGCGGCCCGCATTTCAGCCTCCACCTGTTTGGCAATTGCCATTACCTCTTCTCTTGTGTTCTTAGCATATTCCACCACCAATATTGCACCCGGATCGCCCTGAACAAAAAAACGATTCTTTCTTTGTTCAATATTATCTTTTGTGCATTCGAGAATAAAATGGTCAATTAATTCGCTGGCACCGGGATGATATTTCAACGCAATCAAATTAGCCCTGAGCGATTCATCTATCGTATTAAAATGCACACATAACAGCCCCGCTTCTTTCGGAGGCAGCGGAACAACATTTAATTTAATTTCTGTCAGGAAAGCTAAAGTACCTTCTGAACCTGCAATCAGTTTACAAAAATTAAAATCTTCCTTACCTGCAGTAAAAGGCGCTGTATCCAGTAACATATCCACTGCATAACCGGTATTTCTTCTTTCTACTGATTGTTTGGGAAATTCTTTACGTATCTCCACCTGGTTATTATAATCACTTAAAATGCTTCTGACTTTTTTATAGATACCCGCTTCCAGTGTTTCGCCTTCGCATTTATGGTGAAACTCATCAATGCCCAATGATTTAAATTCAGTTTCCGTTCCGTCACTCAGCAATGCTTTTACTTCCAGCAAATGTTCACGGGTACTTCTGTATACTACTGAATTAGAACCACAACTGTTATTACCTACCATACCTCCAATCATCGCCCTGTTGGCAGTAGAAGTTTCAGGACCAAAGAACAAACCATGCGGTTTAAGAAACATATTGAGCTCATCACGGATAACACCCGGCTGAACCCTCACCCATTTTTCTTCTTTATTAAACTCAATAATCTTAGTAAAGTATTTTGAAACATCTGCAATGATTCCATTTCCCACTACCTGTCCTGCAAGTGAAGTACCGGCTGTTCTGGGTATGAGAGATGTTTTTTCGTTACGGGCAAAAGCAATTAATTTCTTTATATCATCAATTGTTTTGGGAATAGCTACTGCCAGTGGCATTTCCCTGTAGGCGGAAGCATCCGTTGCATAAAGGGTGAGTATGGCAGTATCAATATATAATTCACCATCCAGTTCCTCAGCGAGTTGCTTAAGCTTTTGATTCATTTGTAACGAGTAAACCTGTATTAAATAAAATGCAAATTTATCTTCTTTTACTTATGGAAACTTATTAAAACACAACTAATAAACTATCGGTTGATAGCTTATACCTAAAATAATTCTTAACAATACCCTAACTGTCCTTAACGCTTTTTTGTGAATAGATAGCTGATCTTTGTGTTATCAAATTTTAAAAATAATTTTTCTCATAAGCAGTTAGTTTTGGTAAGCGGCCCCGATTTCTATCGGGGCCTTTTTTTTATATTTGCCGAATGGAGAATATTTATATCCGGCAAATTCAGGAAGCTGACAATCAATCAGTAGCTGCTATTATAAGAGCCTCACTTGCCGAATTTGGCGCTAACAAACCAGGCACTGTTTACTACGATCCCACCACAGATAATTTATACAACCTGTTTCAAACAAAAGGTTCGGTTTATTTTATTGCTGAATTAAATAATAAGATAGTTGGTGGTGCAGGTATTTATCCAACAGATAATTTACCGGCTGGTTATTGTGAACTGGTAAAAATGTATTTAAGTAAAGATGTTCGTGGAATGGGATTAGGAAGACATTTAATTGATAAATCCTTACAATGGGCCAAAGAAAACAATTATACACATTGTTATTTGGAAACTATGCCCGAGCTGAATAAAGCTGTAAGCGTTTATGAAAAGTTTGGTTTTACTTATTTAACAGGGCCGTTAGGCAATAGCGGACATTTTGGATGTGATGTGTGGATGGTGAAAGAATTATAAAAAATCCTCTTACCCGGCATTCTACGACAAATTCAAAAATAGTTTATACTTCAAATTGCCTTATAAAATCATAGGGAGTTTGTCAATTAACGATTGAAAAACCCGGAACATAACCGGAAAAGAATAAAAAAGCCAAAGTAAATACTTTGGCTTTTTCTACGCTTATTTTTGCTTTTTAAGCTTTGCCCACTTAACTGGCAATTCGGTTAGCAGTTTGTCTTCATTTTTATTCCATTCCACCAGTGTATTCAGCGGTGTGCCGTTAAAATCACCGTTAAAGAAAAGATGCAATTTGCCATCAATGATTTTATACGTTTGCGGATTAACAGGAACTCTTTTCCCTTTTTCAGCAACACCCCAGGCACAATATCCATCACATACAGGAAGATATTTTTCCGGGGTTCCTTTAAAAAGGTTCTGGTGCTCTGCAGATGCGAACTGATATTTTGCTCCTTTGTATTCTACTGTATACTCCGTGCTGCCTTTTACTGCCGCGTCATCAGTAAAATAGGCCACAACATCATAGCCGCCATTGGCTATTTTATTTTTATCTACCGGGTCCACTACCTGTGCAATGGAATTACTGAAAGCCAATACCATGATGGCCAGTCCAAGAAATTTTGCAACGTTTTTCATTTGTAATTTTTTTGTTTTTATTTAAAAGACAAAGGTGTGCCTGTATGTATTAATTTAAAATGGAGAAACATCGCCAACAGATGGACATTTTTCTCACAGCAGTCGTAGTCTCTATCTTATACCTGTTTTGGTTTTAAACGAATAAGTAAGCGTACAATATGCCCGGGCAGAATAAGCTTCCTGATTTATTTCAACCGTTACAAACCACAACGGGTGCGGGAAATGTTAGACAGTTTACCTATCATCGAAAGAATTCTGCAGCAATGGAAGACAAATGGAGATATTAAATACAGCAAGATGGATAAAAAAATATGGTATAAAGAATCAGCTGTAAGGATATGCTATAAAAAAATCTTCGTGAAGCAGGGTATAAAATGATTACTTTTTTCTACGGGCTTGGCTTATACCAAGCCTT
>JBLMVP010000163.1:0-3096 GCA_050256755.1 Sphingobacteriales bacterium
ATCAAAACTCACTGGTGAAAGCATTGAAAGAATTAACAAGCATAAAATAAATTTAAGAAACGAAGGCTGGTCTTATTTAAAAATGAAAAATTTTATTCATCGATCAACCGATGGACCTGATAATGTATATGCTACGGTATGGACAAAAAAAACAGCAAGAAAATTATTTTACCAATACCCAAATTTCTCAACTAGTGTTCATTTCTTAAATGAACGACATTTAATGGGGTTTCAATATATTTTGCCCTCTTACGTAAAAAGATTTATTAGCCATCGGTTTGGATGGCATTTGTGGATAAAAGCAAACAAATGAAACAATTAATACAAAATTTTAAAACCGGGGACCTTTATGTTGATGATGTCCCCCTGCCATCACTTTCCAGAGGAATGGTACTCGTAGAAAATAAATTTTCTCTGATTAGTGCGGGGACTGAGCGGAGTACTGTTAAAGTAGCCAAAGCGAATTTATTAGGCAAGGCAAAGCAAAGACCCGATCTCGTTGCACAGGTGTTACAAAATATAAAGAAAGAAGGCTTCAGTGCAACCATTGAAAAAGTACGTACTAAATTGGATTCGTTAAAAGCATTGGGTTATAGTACAGCAGGTGAAGTAATTTCTTCTATGGATACTAACTCATGTTTTAAGCCTGGTGACCGTGTGGCTTGCGCCGGGCAGGATTATGCTTCACATGCGGAAATTGTTACCGTGCCTCAAAACCTGGTTGTGAAAATACCTGAGAATGTTTCCTTTGAAGAAGCCAGCTTTACCACTATGGGGGCTATAGCTATGCAGGGTATCAGGCAGGCTGATCCTAAATTGAGTGAAAACATCTGCGTAATAGGTTTAGGGTTACTTGGGCAAATAACTTGTCAGCTATTAAAGGCAAACGGATGCAAGGTAATGGGTATTGATGTTTCAGATAAACTTATAGAATTGTCCCAAGAGCTAGGTATTGATGGAGCAATGAACAGAACCAATGAGGATCTATTAAATTTTATCAACCGGTTTACTAATGGCCAGGGGTTTGATAATATCATTATAACTGCTGCCAGTTCTACGAATGACCCTATTGAATTATCTGCTGAGATAGCAAGAAAAAAAGGGAAAGTAATAGTGGTGGGGGCAGTTAAATTAGACATTCCAAGAGACCCCCATTTTTATCGTAAAGAACTTGACCTTCGTCTTTCCTGTTCTTATGGTCCTGGCCGTTATGATACAAACTATGAAGAAAATGGACAGGACTATCCCTATGCGTATGTGCGCTGGACAGAGCAAAGAAATATGGAAGCTTTTTTACAGTTACTATCGCAGAAGAAAATTAATATCAACCCCCTTATTACTCATGTGTTTGAAATTTCTGAAGCTGAAAAAGCGTATGAAATTATAATGGGTAAAATTAAAGTACCCCACATTGGTATTTTAATTAGTTATCCGCAAAACAATAAAAAATTAATCACCCAGTATTCATTAAAAAAAACAATACCCCAAAAGCTTTCTATTGGTTTTATTGGTGCAGGTAGTTTTGCCCAAAGTTATTTATTACCTCATATTAAAAGAGACGGGACTTCGCTGGAAACTGTAATAACATCAAAAGGAATTACGGCAAAAAATGTTGCAACTAAATTTGGATTTAATAATGTTTCAACAGAAATCAGTGATATTTTAAATAATAAAGCAATAAATACAGTATTTATTGCTACCCCACACAACTCACATGCAAAATATGTATTGGATTTGCTTAAGGTGGGCAAAAACATATTTGTGGAGAAACCATTGGCTATGAATGAAGACGAATTAAATGAGATTAAAGAATATTATAAGCAATTTAACGGAAACATTATGGTGGGTTTTAACCGTCGCTTTTCACCAATAGCAGTTGAATTAAAGAAACATTTTAGCAACACAGGTGAACCACTAGTTATGAATTATCGCATAAATGCCGGTTATATACCTAAGGAACACTGGACACAAAATCCCGAGATTGGAGGTGGCCGTATTATCGGAGAGGTTTGTCATTTTATTGATTTGATGCAATTTTTTACTGACTCCCTGCCTGTTTCTGTTTATGCACAATGTGTAAGTGCCAACAATGATAAAATAATAAACAGAGATAATCTTTGTGTAAATCTGCAGTTTCAAAATGGTTCAGTAGGTACAATAGTATATACCTCAAACGGGGATAAATCATTACCTAAAGAAAGAATGGAAATTTCAGGTGGGGGAAAAGCAGGCGTTATCAACGATTTTAAAAATGGAGAATTATACCAACGAAATAAAAGACGGATATTAAACCTTGATGGCAAGGGCCATAAGCAAGAAGTGGAGGTTTTTCTTTCAGCTTTATATAATGGTTTTGAAATGCCAGTAAGTTTTAATTCTTTATATTACACAACACTTACCACTTTTAAGATTTTAGACAGTTTGGATACCAATTTCCCGCAAAAGATTATTTGAGCTGAATGAAAAAAATAGCACCTAACAAAGTTTACTATTACCTGGTGTTGGCTTTAACAATAGTTTTACCGTGGGGGGTTAACCTACTGCTTCATGGTTTCCTGTCTTTACTGCTTTTATTTTGGTTAAAGCATAAATTTTATAATAAATATTCCAAATCATCTCTTAGCCAACCGCAATTGTGGTGCCCAATTTTATTATATTCCCTTATACTGGCAGGATGTTTGTTTTCACACAATCCAACTAAAATTATATCTGCCGGCAGTATTTATTTGCCCTATTTAATACCCATATTAATATTAATAAGTCCTGGGTTCAGTTTGCAGGAACGACGCTTTATATCATCAGCATTTATTTTGTCTTCATGCACCAACTTACTGGTATGTGATATATATGCGATAGCAGATATCTTAGTAACCGGAAAAACAATTATATTTCTTGCCAGCGGTTATGAATATCACAAACTTTTTTCATTTGGACTCGTAAGAATTTTCCCTAATCATCATCCAACTATTGCTGCTACTTTCGCTTTATGGTCTATTTCAGGTATGTTTTCCGCCAGGTTAAAATCATTGCCCGCGCCATTATATACCTTCAGGATTGAAACCGTTATTTATGCAATACTTATTATAAATATTTTTC
>JBLMVP010000164.1:0-2935 GCA_050256755.1 Sphingobacteriales bacterium
ATAGCTTTCTTTTGCCCAAACAAAAGAAAGTTAACAGGGTCTTGCTAAAGAATAAACTCACTTAACTTTGCAAACTATGCCACAAACAGAAACACTCACCATTTCCTTAAGAAAAAAAGAAATCGTAAAGCAATACATCACGGAGCTTGATAAATATATCAATCAGCTTAAAAACGGAGAAACAACCCAAGTGATGGAAATAAGAGAATTTGCTCAATTACTCCATATCCACCCCTCTCATTTAAGTAATACCATTAAAGAAGTAACCGGCCAATCAACCTGTTCCCTGTTTGAAGAAAGGTTAGTCAATATCTCCAAAGAATTATTATTAACCACCAATCTTCCCATTTCACAAATCGCCGCACAACTCACTTACGATCCGTCCAATTTTACTAAGTTTTTCAAAAATTACGCCGGGACTACGCCTAAAAAGTTCAGGGAAGAAAACAGTTAATCGTCGTAAAATCTTAAACACTCACCATTTTTTCTTAAACACTCACCATAATTGTTTGTAATACTTAAGTGATCTTTGCACTTTATTAAAAACAAATAAAAAATATGTCAGCACAAACAAAAATTGCCCTGGTAACCGGCGGCAGCCGCGGATTGGGAAAAGATATGGCCATCAGCATCGCTAAAAAAGGAATAGATGTCATCATCACTTATAACAGCAAAGAAGACCATGCAGCAGACACGGTTAAACAAATAGAAGCACTGGGGCAAAAAGCCGCAGCGCTTAAGCTCAACATGAGTGATTTTCATTCGCTCAGTCATTTTGTAGAAAAAACGATTGCGGTACTTCAATCCAAATGGAATACTTCTAACTTAGATTTCTTAATCAACAATGCTGGCATGGGAGCAACCGTTCCTTTTATGGACGTAACAGAAGAAATGTTTACTGATTTCTTAAATGTTCATTTCAAAGGAATTTATTTCCTTACACAAAAGTTAGTTCCGCATATTAATGAAGGCGGAAGAATTATTAATATCTCCACCGGCACCACCAGGTTTTCCAATCCCGGCTATTCGGTATATGCTTCTATGAAAGGAGCCATTGAAGTATTTACCAAATACCTCGCAAAAGAATTAGGAGCCAAAGGCATTGGTGCCAACGTGGTAGCACCCGGACCGATAGAAACGGATTTCAATAATGCAACCATAAGAAGCAATCCCCAAATGAAAGAAAGATTGAGTGGTTTATCTCCTTTTGGCCGTGTTGGTGCAGCCGACGATATTGGTGGTGTTGTGGCTTTTCTTTGTACAGAAGACGCCAAATGGATTAACGGCCAGCGTATAGAAGTAAGTGGAGGAATTAATGGATAACCCGTCCATGCTGGTGACAAGGCCACGCAACAACAGCAAGTAACTTATTCCTGATTTATCTTTGCTTTCAACCCGGAACAAAATAATGTTACAGGATTATTTTTCATGAAGGATAAATTAGTTGAAATAAAAAATGTTTCTGTTAAAAGAGGCGATAATACTATTTTAAAAAATATTACGCTTGCTGTTGAAGAGGATGAGCAATGGGCTGTTATTGGCAGTTCTGGTAGTGGAAAAACAACATTGGCTCATGCATTAACGGGAGGGATTTTTCACAGTGGTAAAATAGAAATTAATAACCCTTCTTCCCTCAGTTATTCAGGAATGATGCTTGTTGAACAACAGCATCATTTTAAAAATCTTTCTAATACCAGTGATTTTTATTACCAGCAACGTTTTAATTCTTTTGATGCTGAAGATGCCATGACTGTTGAGCAAGCCTTGCACTCGTTTAAACAAAAAAACAAGTGGATTGAATTGCTGCATCTCACTTCTCTCCTTTCAAAACCTTTGATTCAGCTTTCCAACGGGGAGAATAAACGCTTACAACTGGCAAAGGCATTGTCACAACACCCACAACTGCTCATCTTAGATAATCCTTTTATTGGTTTGGATGTGGAAGGAAGACAAACACTGCATTCAATACTTAACAGCATCGTTAAAGAAAAAATTCGTATTCTACTCATTACATCACCTGATGAGTTACCGGATTACATCACTCATATTGCTGTTTTAGAAAAAGGAGAACTGGTATGGCAGGGAAAAAAGGAAGATTATCATCCATCTTTAATGAAACAGGCAGTTATTAATGCTGATATTATTAATGAGATTAAAAAACTATCACTGCCGTCATTCAACTCTTTTACATATGCTGTACAAATGGTAAATGTTCATGTACAATATGGAGATAAAAAAATACTGGAGCATATTAGCTGGGAAGTAAAGAAAGGCGAATGCTGGAATGTGTCCGGACCAAATGGCGCCGGCAAATCAACTTTATTAAGTCTTATCAGCGCCGATAACCCGCAGGCTTATGCCAATGAAATTTATTTATTTGATAAAAGAAGAGGAAGCGGTGAAAGCATATGGGATATAAAAAGACAAATTGGTTATGTATCACCAGAACTGCATTTGTTTTTTGAACAGCATAATACATGCTTTGAAGTAATTGCTTCCGGTTTGTTTGATACCATTGGTTTATTCAGGCAATTAACAGCCACGCAGGAAACAAAAGTTGGGCAATGGGTAAAACTATTGCAATTGGAAAAAATCCGGTTCCGCTCCATGTTTCAATTATCCAACAGTGAGCAAAGAATGGTATTACTGGCAAGGGCATTAATAAAAAATCCTCCCCTTTTAATTTTAGATGAGCCCTGCCAGGGATTGGATGAAGGGCAAACCAATTATTTCTCTAAACTCGTTAATGAAATTTGTAATCGACTTGGAACTACTTTAATTTACGTGAGCCATTATGCAAAAGATATTCCCCAATGCGTTAATCATTTTCTCCGCCTGGAAGATGGTTGCATAAAGTAAAAAGCCCCTGCTATGCTGGCATAAGCAGGAGCCGTATTTACCATTAACCAAAACTACTATCAAACGATTTTATTAT
>JBLMVP010000165.1:0-2813 GCA_050256755.1 Sphingobacteriales bacterium
AGTAAGGATTTTGAGGCTTGTCATCAAAGAAAGTACTATCCTGTACAATATTTCCATAGGAAGGGTAATCAAATGAAAAAGGAAAATCCGGCCGGTTAAATGAAACATATTCCTTTTGAGCAGGCAAATCAATATTAAAGTATCCTCGTGGCTTAACTGTAGATTCAGAATTGCAGGAGCTAAAAAGTATAATTACAGATGACAGGCAACAAATGACAAATAAAAGATATTGGGCAATTTTTTTCATCAGGCGAATTTACAATTAATCGAGAGGTGGTATGATGGTAACTTTTACTTTTTGAATCCTGTTTTTGTTAATATCCAGTACAGTAAAATCAAAATCACCAGATTTTATTACTTCATTATTCTTGGGAAATTCACCCGCTATTTCTAAAACTAACCCCGCAAGCGAGTCACTGTCACCACGAATTTTATCAAATGTATCGGGAGGAATATCCATTGCTTTGCAAACATCATGAATCATTGTTTTCCCTTCGAAAATATAATTGAAGTTATCAATCTTTTTATTACCGCTTTCTTCCTCATCAAATTCATCCTTGATATCACCAATAATTTCTTCCATTATGTCCTCCAGTGTAACTATACCGCTGGTACCGCCAAATTCATCAACTACCACAGCAAAATGTATACGCTTCTGCTGAAAATCTTTCAGCAAATCGTCAATTAGTTTTTGTTCATGAACAAAATAGGGCTGGCGGATTAATGGATGCCAGTCAAAATTATTTTGTTCATGCAGATGTGGTATCAAATCCTTTGTGTGTAGTATACCCTTTACTTCATCCAGTGTTGTTTTATAAACCGGCAGGCGGCTGTAATGCAGCTCCTCCACTTTTTCTTTTACCTGTAAAAAAGTTGTGCCAAACTCAATGCCACTTACATCCAGCCTGGTTTTCATGATCTGTTTTACGGTAATATTTCCAAATTTCACAATGCCCTTTAATATGTTTTTCTCCTCCACGGTAGTGTCTTCGTCAACAGTTAAATCAATAGCATGGTCAATTTGCTCAAGGCTGTAAGCGGCAGCATCTTTAGGACCGAGTTTATTTTCAATAGCATCAGAATAACTTACCAGCCACAAACTCATTCGGCGAAACAGGTAATTAAAAAATTCTATTACGGTTAATATAACAGAGTTATAAGCAAACATGAGGTTATGCTGTGTGGCCATTACTTTCGGCATCACTTCACCAAACAAAACGAGCAGGAAGGTTACACTGATAACTTTAATTGTAAAGGCAAGCCAAAAAAGTTTATTTAAATCAGGAGAAATGGTATCAATTAAAAAGTTAGTGAGTAAGATGATGGAAATATTAATGATGCTGTTAGCAATCAGCATTGCTGCCAGCAGTGTTTTGGGATTATCTAATAAATGGAGGATGCGTTTTGCTGAAGGATGGTTTTTGGTCTTCAGCATATTAATATCTTTGTAAGTGAGCGAGAAGAAAGCTACTTCAGCACCAGCAAGACAAAACGATAATGCCAACAACAAAATAAGAGAAACGGCCATTGTTGTTACTGCCTGTGTATTGATAATGGCCATAAGTGCTAAAATGCGTCCCCGTGGTACAATTTCGATGACCGAATGATAATCCAAAGCTGCCGGTTTTGATGAACAATCAGCAACCACAGTTGCTTTATGAATTCAGGCAGGTCAAACGGCCTGCCTGAGTAAATAACAAAAATAATAATTCAAGTTTAATTAAAAGGGTAAATCATCAGCCGGTTCTCCAACTGGAGGAACTTCACCGGAACTAAAGGGCTCAACACCTGAATCAGCTGCATGTGAACCATGGGCACCATCCCCCGTTCTTTTATCCAGCATAATTAAATTGTCCCCTACCACTTCTGTCGCAAATTTTCTTACTCCTTCCTTATCTTCCCAGCTACGGGTTTTTAACCTGCCTTCTATATAAACAAGGCTCCCTTTATGCAGGTATTTTTGAGCTAATTCAGCCAGCCCTCTCCAAAGTACAACTGTATGCCATTCTGTTTGGGAAACTAATTTTCCTGTTCGATCTTTAAAAGTTTCTGTAGTCGCCAGCGGAAATTTAGCCACTGCAATATTCCCGTCAAGGAACTGAACATCGGGATCTTTACCCAGGTTTCCAATAAGCATCACTCTGTTTACGCCTCTCATAATTTTATCTTTTGATTCATTAATTATTGAGCTGTCAATCGTAGTTAAATATACATTTTTTTATCTGGAACTGCTACCTTCATCAGAAAAGGACACCAACTTTATGCCCATCTTCATGCCAATTATTTATCAATCTTGGGAAAGGCAATTTTTTAAATTTATCCTGACTCACCAGTTGAAAGCCCTCCAATGTTTGCAATGGTTTTTTAATTTTAAGAGTAATAAACTTCCCATAAATAGTTTGATGGCTAAGTAACTGTTTATACCACCCGGAGATATTTACTACTTCATACTTTATTTTTCCGCACACTTTTTTAAAGTACTCCGATTTAATAAAGGACGTTGCATCCATTTCACCAGGTATTTCAATAGCTACATATTCAAAAAGATTTTGCCAAACATCTTTTTCTTCCCTTTTACGAACATATATTTTATTATCAATATTTATAACCAGGTAATAAAACCATCTTACTTTCTTTTTTATTTTTTTTTCTTTAATCGGCAATACATTAATCGTCCCTTCATCTAATGCAACACAATTTTTCTTTAAGGGACAATGCGAACAAAAAGGATTCTGAGGTTTACATACAACAGCACCAAAATCCATTATTGCCTGGTTATAAATACCTGCTTTGTTTTTGGGGAGGCAATCATC
>JBLMVP010000166.1:0-7904 GCA_050256755.1 Sphingobacteriales bacterium
ATCCAAATAATGACGGGGTGCTTCATTGCTTACTGCGTATCTTCTTTTATCAGGGTCAACAGCATGTTCGGCCAAAAATTCTATATTGGTTTTATACAGCACCATCATCTCCGGTGGTAATAAAAAAACTGCATAGTAATTTATTTTTTTATGACCGAAAAACCCCCACGAATTGGCATGGATAGTAATGGTCAATAGGAGGATTATTACTGCTATTCTTTTCACCAGTAAAAGTTAATAATGATTTTTTTACATTTGATGGCACATTACCTATTTGCCATTAACAATTTCCTGCTCTCCATCTGCTTTACTTTCTTTGATATCATCTACATCTGTAATCCCTCCGCTGATAGCAAATTTCATAGCATTGGTACTGCCAATATTGGTAATGGGTTTCACCCTCGTTGATGGGATAAGATAAACATTTCCTGCAATAGAATAACTCATCGGCACATATACTGCTACATAATCTTTAAAACCCCATTCGGCCATATCCTGCTGCGTAATAAATCCAACACGCCACACATCATTATCATCAATATTTGCTAATACAGCTTTATTAAATTTTTTCTTTTCTCCTGCAAATGCTTCAAAAAAATCTTTAACGGTTGAATAGATAAATTTAATACCCGGAGTTTTTTCCATCCAGTAATCAAACAAATTAAATATTCGGCTTTCAATAAAAAAGGAGGATAAATATCCCAGCAAACAAACAGCACCAATAATAATAAGAAAGCCCAGTCCATAATTACGAACATAGATTCTGCCTTCCTCATTCTTTGCAGTAAAAATGGGCAACCAGCTGTCAACCGTAGATACAATCCAGTAAATAGCATAACCGGTTACAGCAATGGGTGCAATAATAAGAAGCCCCTGTAAAAAATATTGCAGCAGTTTGCGAAAACGGAAAGGTTCGCGGGGAAAAAGGTTCCTGAAAGAAAAACGCTTGTTCATTTTTCAAAGATAGCTCCGCTGAAAACCTAAACAAAACATCATTTCTGTGATAAATGGCAAAAAAAAAGGATGGAAACTTTGGCAACGTTAAAAGTTTCCATAGTTTTGTGCCCGAATTTTAAACTATGGAAATACGTGATAGAATAAGAGGTAAGGCGCATGATTTGTTTATGCAGTATGGTATACGCTCCGTATCTATGGATGATATAGCCGCCCAGCTGGGAATGAGTAAAAAGACAATTTACCAGTTTTTTTCTGATAAGGATGAACTGGTGGATGCAGTTGTAAATGATGAGCTGGATGATACACAGAAAGATTGTATGAGGTGCCGGGAACATTCAAAAGATGCCATTGAAGAAATTTTACTGACAATGGAACAGGTGCATGAGCAGTTGAGTAAAATGAATCCGATGGTGTTGTTTGATTTGGAAAAGTTTCATCAAAAATCTTTTCAGAAATTTTCAAAGCATAAACACGAGTTCTTATATAAAGTTATTAAAGCTAATATAGAAAGGGGGATTAAAGAAGAATTATACCGGCCCGACATAAATATTGATGTAATAAGTAAATACAGACTGGAAAGTATGATGATAGCTTTTGATGTTTTTGTTTTCCCTCCGGGAAAATATAAGCTGGCAGAGGTAACACAGGAGATAATGGAACATTTCCTTTACGGACTTACATCTTTAAAAGGGTATAAGCAAATTTTAAAATATAAACAAGAAAGAGAAAAAAACTGAATCATGAGAAACAGATGGGTTAATAAGACAGGACTGATTTTTACTGCATGGATGATTGCAGTATCGGCCGTTGCACAAACCAACACAAATGAAACACACCAGTTTACCGTAGATCAGACGGTTGAGTACGCTTTAAAAAATAGTGTACAGGTAAAGAATGCATTGGTAGATGTAAAAATTGCTGAACAAACTAACAGGGAATATACAGCGCTGGCTTTACCGCAATTGAACGGAAGCGCAGGTGCAAATTATTTTCCTAAAGTTCCGGTACAAAGTTTTCCCAACTTTATAGCAGCTGCTACCTATAAAGTATTGGAGGATGAGGGGGTAAAAAATGGAAGTGGTCAACCCGTTGTTTCCCCGGATGATTTTGGCTTTGTAAATGCACAGTTTGGGACAAAATACACCGCCTCAGCCGGGTTGGATCTTACCCAGGTTCTTTTTGACGGGCAGGTATTTGTAGGATTACAGGCAAGAAGCACCAACATAAAATTTTATCAAAAATCGGTGGAAGTAACACAGGATATGATTAATGCCAATATCCAGAAAATATATTACCAGCTGGTAATTGGTAAAATGCAGATGAGTAAAATTGATGCCAACATTGCCTTGCTGGAGAAATTGCTGCATGACACGAAAGAAATTTATAAAAACGGTTTTGCAGAAAAATTAGATGTTGATAAAACAACAGTATCATTAACTAACCTGCAAACAGAAAAAATAAAAATTCAAAATTCACTGGATGCTGGTAATGCTTCACTGAAATTCTTAATGGGCATGCCACAACAGGATGTATTGATATTGACAGATACCTTAACAGAAGCCACTATAAAAGAAGATTTATTAGACGACACCTATAATTATAACGACAGAAAAGAAGTGCAGCTTCTGGAATTGGGGAAGAAATTAAATGATTTCAATGTTCGCCGGTATAAGCTGAGTTATATTCCGTCAGTAGCTGCCTTTGGGCAATACAGCAAAAATGCCCAACGAAACAGTTTTGACATTTTTGATTTCAGCAAACCATGGTTTACAACAGCTATTGTGGGAGTTAAACTGAATGTGCCCATTTTTGATGGATTTAATAAAGATGCCAAGATTAAAAAAGCAAGACTTGAATTGCAAAAAATCAACAACAGCCTGAATAATCTTAAGCAGAGTGTTGATAATGAAGTACAGCAATCAAGATGGAAATTAAAAAGTTCAATCCTGACTATTGATGCACAGCGTAAGAATATGGAACTGGCAGAAGAAGTGTACAACCAAACCAAAAAGAAATATGAACAGGGGCTCGGTTCCAACATAGAAATCAACAGTTCATGGAAAGATTTGCAGGTGGCACAATCTGATTATTACTCTGCTTTGTATGATGCCATCATTGCCAAAGTAGATTATCATAAAGCAATTGGCAAACTTCAATAAAAACATTAACCTTAATAGCATAAAAAAAATTAAATAGTATGAAACAGATTTTAAGAATAAGTGCAGCATTGACGATGATGGTAATGGTTGCTGCCTGCGGAAACGGCCGTAAAGAAGATAAAGCAGCATTGGGCGATAAAAAAACAGAACTGGCAAAACTCAAAGATGACCAGGCCAAACTGGCTGAGCGAATTCAAAAATTGGAAAATGAAATTGCTAAAGCGGATCCTGAAGCAGCAAAAGAAAAAACAGCCAAACTGGTTTCCTTATTAACAGTAACCAACCAGGATTTTGAACATTATATAGAACTGCAGGGTAAAATTGATGCAGAAAATATTTCTTATGTAGCACCAAGAGGAGCTCCCGGCCAGGTAAAAGCTATTTATATAAAACATGGTGATATGGTTAAGAGCGGCCAGTTATTATTGAAATTGGATGATGCTGTCATTCGCCAGAATATTACTGCTGCCAAACAAGGATTGGAACAAATAAAAACACAGTTATCGTTCGCAAAAAATTTATACCAGCGTCAAAAGAATTTGTGGGATCAGAATATTGGAACAGAAGTACAGGTTATCTCCGCGAAAAATAATGTAGATGCTTTGGAAAATCAATTAAAGACAGCAGAAGAAAATGTAAAAACAGCGCAGGAACAATGGGCTACTACTAATGTATATGCAGAAGTAGGTGGAATAGTTGACCAGCTGAATGTGAAAGTAGGAGAAATGTTCCAGGGCTATTCCGGGTCTACTCCGCAAATTGTAATTATAAATACCAGCAACTTAAAAGTAGTAACAGATATACCTGAGAATTATTTAACCAGGGTACATAAAGGAAGTGCAGTTAAAGTGATAGTGCCCGATTTAAATAACAAAGAGTTTAAAACCACCATTTCTTTAGTAAGCCAGGCAATCAATATCAATTCAAGAGGTTTTATTGCAGAAGCAAAAATTCCTTATGAAGCTTCCTTAAAGCCAAACCAGATTGCAATCATGAGAATCCTGGATTATTCAGCCAAATCTGTCATTGCTATACCGGTAAATACTGTACAAACAGATGAGCAGGGAAAATATATTTATATAGCGGTAAAACAAAATGACAAAGTAATTGCCCGCAAAAAACACATCATAGTAGGGGAATTATCCGGCCAATTGATTGAAGTTAAAAGCGGAATAACAAGCGGAGAGCAACTGGTAACAGAGGGTTATCAAAATATTTATGACGGACAATTCCTGAAAACAGATAAATAACAAACGACAGACGAATTAAGCTTCACGATCAAAATTATTTCTTATGCAATTTTTAGAAGGAGTAGCCAAAAAGTTTAAACAGTTTAAACCCACTTCATGGGCTGTTGATAACCGTACAGCTATTTATATAGTTACCATACTTATTTCAATATATGGATTGACGAAGTTCAATACCATGCCGAAGGAACAGTTTCCTGATATTGTTGTGCCTACAATATATGTATCCACTGTGTATGTAGGTAACTCGGCAAAGGATATGGAGAACCTTGTTACAAGGCCAATTGAAAAACAATTAAAAGGAATCAGTGGTGCGAAAGTGAAAAAAATTTCTTCTACTTCACAACGGGATTACAGTGCTATTGTTGTAGAATTTGATACGGATGTAAAACCGGAAGTAGCCAAGCAAAAAGTTAAAGATGCTGTTGATAAAGCACAGACTGATTTGCCTACTGACTTAACACAGTTACCCAACGTGATGGAATTTGATTTTAGTGAAATGCCCATCATGTATGTAAACATCAGTGGTGATTTTGATGGAATGACCTTAAAGCGTTATGCTGATAAACTGCAGGATAAGTTTGAAGATTTAGGAGAGATAAACAGGGCAGATATTGTGGGCGCACCTGAAAGGGAAATACAAGTTAATGTAGATCCATTTAAAATGCAGGCAGCTAAACTTTCATTTACTGATATCAGCAATGCTATCACTTATGAAAATAAAGATATTAGTGGCGGTCTGGTAGAAGTGGGTGCTATGAAACGCGGCCTGCGTGTAAAGGGACAATTTCTATCTGCAAGAGATTTGGATAATATTGTGGTGAGAAACCCTAATGGAGGCCCTATCTATTTAAAAGATATTGCACAGATTATAGATACTGTAAAAGAAACGGAAAGCTATGCCCGTTTGGACGGGAAAAATGTAGTTACACTCAATATCGTAAAACGTGCCGGTGAAAATTTGATTAATGCCGCAGACAAGATTAAGGGTATTGTTGGTGAAATGAAAACAAAAGGAGAGTTGCCTCCTAATCTTAAAGTGGTAATTACCGGTGACCAGAGTAAACAAACCAAAACATCCTTTAATGAACTGGTGAATACTATCATCATTGGTTTTGTATTGGTTTTATTGGTGCTGATGTTCTTTATGGGAGTAACCAATGCTTTTTTTGTGGCATTGAGTGTTCCGTTAAGTGTGTTTGTGGCATTCCTTTTTCTTCCTGTTGCTAACATCATTATCGGCACAACAGTTACATTAAATTTCATTGTATTGTTTGCCTTGTTGTTTGGTTTGGGAATTATTGTGGATGATGCCATCGTGGTAATTGAAAATACGCACCGTATTTATAATAATGGAAAAGTACCTATTGTTCGTTCCGCTAAAGAAGCGGCTGGCGAAGTATTTGTTCCAGTATTGGCTGGTACATTAACTACACTGGCTCCATTCTTTCCATTATTATTATGGAAAGGGCTGATTGGTAAGTTCATGATTTATTTACCAACCATGCTCATTCTTACACTGGCAGCATCACTGATAGTTGCTTTTATCATTAACCCGGTTTTTGCAGTAAACTTTATGAAACCGGAGGGAAGGCAATATGAGTCGCCCAAGAATGCCATCTTTAAACAATGGTGGTTCTGGACCTGTGGTGCTTTTGGAATTTTATTCAATTTATTTGGATGGCATGGTTTCGGAAATTTTTTAATCTTCCTGGATTTAATTGTAATTCTTGAACGTTATGTGATGCGCAGCATCGTTCACTTTTTCCAGGAAAAATTGCTGCCCAGTTTAATGAACCGGTATGAAAAACTATTACGCTGGGTTTTAAAAGGAACAAGACCGGTTTGGGCTTTTGTAAGTTTATTTGGATTGTTCATCATATCATTGATAGCTCTTGTTATCCGTAATAACCCAAAGCCGTTTTTTCCAAGTGGAGATCCGCATTTTATTTATGTGTATTTAAAAATGCCCATTGGTACAAAAACTGTAACTACTGATTCGGTAACCAGGGTTTTAGAAAATAAAGTTTATAAAATATTAGATGCAGAGCTTCCCTCCAAAGGTGGAATTGTTGAAAGTATAATTACCAATGTTGCGGTGAGTGCTAATAATCCCAGAGATAATAACCGGAGCACACAATCTAATTTGGGAAGGATACAGGTTTCATTTGTTGAGTATGATCATCGTAAAGGCAAATCAACAAAACCCTTTATTGATCAGATTCGTGAATCAATGAAAGATGTAGTGGCTGGGGCAGAAGTCACTGTTAACCAGGAAGACGCAGGTCCACCAACTGATCCACCCGTTAACATTGAAATAGCTGGTGATAATTTTGATGAAATCGCAAGTGTATCCTCCAGTCTTTTAAATTACCTCGATACCAATAAAATTTACGGTATTGAAAAATTAAAAGCAGATGTGGATTTAGTGAATCCGGAAATAACTATCAACATTGACAGGGAAAGAGCGATGCGGGAAGGATTAAGTACCGGGCAGATAGGAATGGAAATTCGCAGCGCCGTATTTGGTAAGGAAGCAAGTAAACTGAAGGATGGAGAAGACGAATATAAAATCCAGATACGTTATGCTGATTTGCAAAGGAACAATATCAGTGATTTGATGAATATGCGAATCACCTTCCGCGATATGGCTTTAATGGGTGCTATCAGGCAAGTGCCGTTAAATGCGGTGGCGTCTGTTGATTATACCAATACCTCAGGCGGAGTAAAAAGAAAAAATGTAAAACGTACTATACAAATTCAATCTAATGTACTTGACCCGTCATTAACAGGACCGGTTAATAAAGAACTGGCAGAAAAGATTGAGGATTTTAAAACCAAAGTAAAGATTCCGATTGATGTTACTATTAAACAAACAGGCGAAAGTGAACAGCAGGCTGAAACATTAAGTTTTCTTGGAGTTTCATTAATTACTGCCTTATTGCTCATCTTCCTCATACTGGTTTTACAATTCAACAGTATGAGTAAACCATTTATTGTATTAACGGAGATTTTCTTCTCCATCATTGGAGTATTTTTAGGTTATGCCATTACAGGTATGACTATGGCAACCATTATGGTGGGAGTAGGTATAGTTGGATTAGCCGGTATTGTAATTAAAAATGGAATATTGCTGATTGAATTTACTGATGAGCTGCGCACCCGTGGTTTTCGTACAAGAGAAGCTGCTATCCAGGCAGGGAAGATTCGTATCATACCTGTTATGCTTACTGCATTGGCGACTATCTTAGGATTGTTACCATTGGCTGTTGGATTTAATATTGATTTCGTAAAACTGTTTACCGAATTAAACCCACATATATTTTTGGGTGGCGATAGTGTGGTATTCTGGGGGCCATTGAGCTGGACAATTATTTTTGGTTTAATATTCTCTTTCTTCCTCACATTGGTAATGGTACCAAGTATGTACATCATCAGTGAAAGATTAAGAAGACCCATGTCAAGATTTTACGGAACAAAATTTGTTGCCTTACTGGGCTTCCTCGGACCATTCTTCTTTATACTTGCGGGAATCATGTAT
>JBLMVP010000167.1:0-2532 GCA_050256755.1 Sphingobacteriales bacterium
CTGTTAAACTTTTTCTATAGCTCATTTTCTCCATGCTGTGGCTAAGGATTTACGTCTCTTTCATGGGTATTATTCATAATTTGTACCATGGCCCGGCATAATACAACAGGACAAAATGGAGAGAAATTGGCACTTCAATATTTTGCGGGTAATGGATATATCATCCTGTATACTAACTGGCGTCATTCTCATTATGAGATAGATATTATTGCACAAAAGAACGATAAGCTTCATTTTATAGAAGTGAAGACAAGAAGCAATAAAAAATTTGGTAATCCTGAGGAATCTGTTGGCCGGAAGAAAATGCAAAACCTGATGAAAGCCGGAGTAGAATTTTTATATCAAAATCCTGGCTGGAAGAAAGTGCAGTATGATGTTCTATCTATAAACTTTAATGAAAACCAGGCCACAGAATATTTTTTAATCGAAGATGTGTATTTGTACGATTAAAACTTACCCATCAAGCCGGTGTAATTATGCGGTGTAATGGCTTTCAATTCTTTTTTGACAGCCGCTGAAACTTTTAATCTGCTGATAAATTTATGAATGGTGGCTTTGTCAATTTTATCAGCACCTCTTGTTAAATCTTTTAATGTTTCATAAGGTGATGGATAGTTTTCCCTTCGTAATATAGTTTGTATGGCTTCTGCTACTACAGCCCAGTTATTTTCCAAATCAGCTTTTATTTTGCTTTCATTCAGCACTAATTTATTCAATCCTTTATCAAGGGATTTTAAAGCCAGTATGGTATGGGCAAATGGAACACCGATGTTTCTTAATGCCGTTGAATCTGTTAAGTCTCTTTGCAATCTTGATATGGGTAGTTTGGATGAGAGATGTTCCAGCAAAGCATTCGCAATTCCTAAATTACCTTCTGCATTTTCAAAATCGATAGGATTCACCTTATGTGGCATAGCACTGCTGCCCACTTCACCCTTCTTTACTTTTTGCTTGAAATAGTCCATCGAAACATAGGTCCATATATCACGGGCAAAATCAATCAAAATAGTATTAATTCTTTTGATATTATCAAACTGTGCAGCGAGGTTATCGTAATGTTCAATTTGAGTAGTAAACTGCTGGCGTTGTAACCCTAATTTTTTCTCCAGGAAAGCATTGCCAAATTTTATCCAGTCTTTCTTAGGATAGGCAACGGCATGCGCATTAAAATTACCGGTAGCTCCTCCAAATTTTGCAGTAAAAGGTATCTGAGTCAGCAGGTTTAGCTGATTTTCTAACCGCTCAACAAACACCATAATTTCTTTACCTAAAGAAGTAGGTGAGGCTGGTTGTCCATGTGTACGGGCAAGCATAGAAATACCAATCCAGCTCTTTGACAGTTTTCTTAGTTGAATACAAAGATTGGAAAGAGTAGGATAATATTCATTCTCAATTGACTCTTTCCAGAGCAAAGGAATGGCTGTATTGTTGATGTCCTGGGAAGTGAGCCCAAAATGTATCCACTCTTTCAGATGAGATAATTGTAAAAAATCAAGTTCTTTTTTAATAAAATATTCTACAGCTTTTACATCGTGATTGGTAATACTTTCCAGGTTTTTTATTTCTGTGGCTTTTTCAACACTGAAGTTTTCATACAGGCCACGCAGTATTTTTTTATGCGAAGCATTGATGGGAAAAAACTTTTCTTCTGAAAGGGCTATAAAATATTCTATTTCCACAAAAATGCGAAAACGGATAAGGGCATATTCCGAAAAGTAGTCAGCCAGGTATTGTAATTGATTGCGGTAACGTCCGTCAATGGGGGAAATGGCGGTAAGATTTTGTAATTCCATTATTAAAATTGTGTGCTGTACATTTGCCCCGCAAAACTAAAGTAAAATTGGATAGCATAATAAGGATAGCAGCAGTTAGTTATTTAAATACCCTGCCTTTGATATATGGCATAGAGCATTCTCCAATTATTGGCAAAGTTGAGTTAAAAAGTGATTACCCATCTAAAATAGCCCAATGGTTGATTGATGGAGAAGTGGACATAGGTTTGGTGCCGGTAGCCATCATCCCTCAATTGCCGGTAAGTTATATTGTAAGTGATTATTGTATTGGGGCTGATGGTGCCGTTAGTTCTGTTGGTATGTTTAGTGAGGTGCCGGTAGAAGAAATTAAAACCGTTATACTTGATTACCAATCCAGAACTTCTAACGAGCTGGTAAAGCTATTATTGAAAAATTACTGGAAGATTAGTCCTGATATCATTTACAGTCAGAAAGAATACCGCCATCAAATAACAGGTACTACTGCCGGTGTGGTTATTGGGGACAGGGCATTTGAACAAAAAGCTGTTTCAGCATATGAGTATGATTTAGCAGAAACATGGAAATTATTAACCGGGTTGCCATTTGTATTTGCTGCCTGGGTTAGTAACAAGCCACTGACTGATGATTTTATGAGAGAATTTAATGAAGCTAATGCCCTGGGTTTACAAAGCCTCAGCGACGTAATTGATGGTATTGAAAACAAACCGGCAATCGATTTAGATAATTATTTTACGAAGAATATCCAATATAAACTGGA
>JBLMVP010000168.1:0-2683 GCA_050256755.1 Sphingobacteriales bacterium
TTACCAGGACCAGATTAGTGATTACGGAGGAATTAAGCACTGTCTTATCCCATCACCGAAACATGTACTGGTGGAGTATGATAAAAACGGAAAATTGACAGACAAACTTTTTGCCAAAGAACAGTCTGCACAAAGTATGCTGAAAATATTGGGATATTAATATTGAAATGAAATATTTGCATATAAATAAAACCTCCTCATTAGCGGAGGTTTTTTATTTCTTATTCACCTTTGGACTATTAAGGTAGTTGCCTAATTCTTTTTGGTCATATTGCTTGCTAATTCAACAGGTACATCAATTAGCTGAATTTGTATTTGTTAGTTATTGCCAGAGTTAATATTCATTTCAATATGTTCAAGAAAAACAGGTTCTGTATTCTTACTGGCTGTCGGTTTAACAATTATGGTTTCTGGCTGATTTTTCTGTGGCCCTTTGTAGATTGCTTTGGGTTGTTTGGTGTTCTGAGAAGAGGCAGTTATTGACTGATCGGTAGGATTATTTTTATCAACAGGTAAATTTTCAACTGATTTGTTTTCCCTCATGAATACGGTTTCTTCTGGAATAATTTCTTCTATGTCTTTTCTGCTGTAAGATTTCCTTTTATCAGGATATTGCTTGCCATACTTTTCCTCATATAAAACTTTTGCTTCCTCCGCACTGACCGGCTTTTTCTTTTTTATTACCTGATTGTTTGCTGAGTTGGGAATATTCCTTTTATCCTGGGCCTTTGCTGCAAAGGCAAGCAGGAGCATCAGTATCACTCCTAAGATAAAATTGAGTACACTGGAATCTTTTTGCATGGCAGGACTTTCCATATTCAATCCAAAACTTTTGCCATCAACAGTTAAATGAATTAACGGGTATTTTTTTAGTAAGCATTTAACACAAAAACCTCCCCGGGAACGGGGAGGACTAAACCAAAACCAACTGCATGTCCCTTATAACCGGGACTTTGTAGATTCTTAAAAAAGTTATTGAATATTGATTTGCCTGGGTGTTTCCTTAACCACTGCTTTTTTAGGCAGCTGTAATTTTAAAACACCGTTTTCATATTTAGCCTGTATGTTTTCCGTATCAATATTTTCATCAATGGAAAAACTTCTCTTAAAACTTCGGAAAGAAAATTCCCTGCGGATGGTTTTGTAATCATCTGTTTTATTTTCTTCCTTCTTTTCGAAGCTGATGGTTAGTAAGCCATTTTCTGCTGTTACTTTAAAATCTTCTTTGTTTCTTCCGGCAGCTAATACTTCCAGGTGATAAGCATCGGGTGTTTCATGAATGTTAACTTTTGGAGAACCAAAAGAAAGATTTTCATTAGCTGTTTCCAATGCTGACGGAAGATTGCTGAAGAAATCATTAAATAATGAATCAAATGTTTTTTTTGCTGCGTAATTAGTTTTTACGAATGTCATAACTATACGTTTTAGGTTATTTAATTTGTTTGACAAGTGGGAACAAATTGCAGACCACAGCTTTTTTCATCCAATTCTTGCAGATGATCAGTCCTTAATGAATAATTTTTACGACAAAAAGTCTTAAACCATTGTTCATTAATGACATAAGTTCACATAATGTTCAGCCTTGGAACTTTTACCCTAATTTTGCTTTCTTAATTTTTAAATCAATAAATACTATGTATCCCACAGAAATTGTAATGCCCATGAAAGAGGAGTTAACAGAAAATGGTTTTAATGAACTGTTGACTCCTGATGAGGTAGATACTCAATTGCAGAAAGAAGGAACTACTTTGGTTATGATAAACTCTGTATGCGGATGTTCTGCTGGTACAGCACGCCCTGGAGTTTTATTGGCAGTCAATAACACGGAGAAAAAGCCGGATTATCTTACTACCAGTTTTGCAGGTTATGATGTTGATGCTATACAAAAGCTCAGGGAGCATTTAATGCCTTATCCGCCATCTTCACCATCAATCGCTTTGTTTAAAAATGGGCAGTTAGTTCATTTTATAGAAAGACATATGATAGAAGGCAGACCGGCACAAATGATAGCCCATAACCTTATTGCTGCATTTGAACAATACTGCTAATCATTTATTTCAGTTCAAACCTGATAGTAAAGTATTCCTCCCGTTTTACGGGAGGTTTTTTATTTTTGTTTCAAATTAATTGTTATGCCCTCATTTGATATAGTAAGTAAAGTTGATGCCCAGGCTTTGGATAATGCAGTAAATGTTGTTCGCAAAGAAATTACCAACCGTTTCGACTTTAAAGACTCACATGTAGTTATTGATTTGAATAAGAAAGATTTTAAATTAAATGTCGAGGTAGAAGATGATATGAAACTGCGGCAATTAATGGATGTATTAATCAGCAGGGCACATAAGCAGGGAATTGCACCCGAAGCTTTTGATTTTTCCAAAGAGGCATACCAAAGCGGTAAAACACTCAAAAAAGAAATTACTGTAAGAAATGGTTTAAAGCAGGAAGACGCTAAAAAAATTGTGAAACTGATTAAGGATAGCGGAATGAAAGTGCAAGCCCAAATTAATGACGATATAGTAAGGGTGACCGGTAAAAAAATTGATGATTTACAGGCAGTGATACAACTATGCCGTTCGGGTAACCTGGAAATTCCCCTTCAGTATGAAAATATGAGGGACTAAAAAATTTAAACTGCCTTTTTGATGGGTTCCTTCACTTCAATTTCTTTATTAATTGAATT